>JAJDBR010000199.1 GCA_029261275.1 Nitrospirales bacterium | reverse complement strand
TTAGAAAATTTCCGTATGGAAATGGAAGACCCATCCAATGCTAAAGGCGGAATGATGGCATTCACACGAGACCCATCCAATAGACGCGCATCACACATTGGAGCGGATTCATCAATCCGACGCCCAACAGCTGACACAATTTTTTCAATGATCTTTCGCAAATGCCCTTCATCGCGAAACTTCACATCAGTTAACATCAGCTTTCCAGCCCGTTCCACATAAATTTGGTCACACCGATTCACTAAGATATCGTTTACGCTTTGATCCTGGACTAAGGGCTCCAGTGGGCCAAGACCCATGACTTCATGTTGAATGTCTGAGATGAGGACTTCTCGTTCCTTCTGACTAAGAGGAACAGATTCTGATTCCAGCAGATCGGTAACAAGCTTTGTTAACTCAGCTTTCAACAGCGCCTCGTCCAATGACGCAACAATGGATAGATCTAAGGCATCAATGACTTGCCGATGCAAACGTTCTTTTAGTGGACCTAGGTCTAAGGCTCCTGATCCAGGACCTTCACCTACATCACTCCATTGCGATTGATACATAACGTCTCGCTCTCCTCACCTAACTGTAACGGTCAATAAGGTATTCACGTCGCTGCCTGGGGTTTCTTCGACTTAAAAGGGCTCAACCATCCTAGAACAGAAGATTTACTATCCGACTTATTCGATGATTCATCGAAAGACCGAGCTAAATCTGCATAGGATTTCCCAACTGCAGTCTTAGGAGCCGTTTCAAGTAACGGCTTCCCACTATTGACTGAATGGCTGACCGACGGATAATCATTGGGAACTAACCAATAGGCCTTTTGTTTCAGGATTTCTTCCGTTTCCACTAACACATCCTTTTCCCCTGATACAAAGCGATTCATGATTAACCGTATTTTTTGTTGAGGAAACCCAGAGCCACGAAGTAGATCTAAAATTCGCTTTGTCCGATGCACAACCGGAACCATCAACGTTGAAGCCACCATGATCCAAGAAGCTAACTCCAAAGCCTTCTTGGTCGTCAGATCCAAAACATGCCCACAATCAAGCACAATATAGTCAAAATTTCCTTGGAGGATACGCAAGGTGCTTTCAACGCAATCCGGACTTAACCGACCGGTACTCAAGTCATCATAACCAGATGCGAGAATCTGTAACCCCGACTCATACTTCGTCAGGATCCGAAATAAGAAGGCTTGATCCACTCGGGATAGATCAGCAGCGATATCACGAAAACTATGGGATGGTTGCAAATCAAGATACAGAGGAAGATCTCCTCCATGTTGATTCACATCAACGAGCACCACTTTTGGCTTGTCAGGTAATTCCATCAAGGCTGCGGCAGCATTGACTGCAAGGCATGTGGTTCCTACTCCACCTTTCCCTCCAAAGAAGGCCAAGACCTTTCCTTCCTTGGGGGTGGTTCCATCTTGAATCGGAGTCGCAATAGCACGTTCCTGAAAGCGAGCAAAGGCATCTTCGACTTCCTTTTTCTGTATGGGTTGAGCCAAAAACTCTTTAGCTCCAGCTCGCATGGCCTCCAGCAACACGGCTGAATCCAACTTGGCGGCAGTCAGAAATATTTCGGTGCCTCTAGCCATTTTGACTAAATCCCGAATAACGGAAAATGTCTCCTCAGCGTTTTCTTGCAATTCTAAAATGAGAAGTGAGGGAGAAGTGGTATCCTTATGGTCTTTGAGTTGAAATACTCCATTTTCTGAAACAATCGCTTCTAGCGCCTTTTTGGTTTCAGCACATTCAATGGACAACTCGACTTTGAAGGCCGGTGTAGTGGAATCGGTTGCTCCACCAGATACACGTTTGGGTTTCCAGCTTGACTCGGCCATGCTACTGCCCTCCACTAAATATGATATTGCCGCCTCCGCCTTTTTTCTCAGCAAACGGTGGCTTTTCCCATAATTTTTGATAGCGATCTATATTATATTGAGAAGCGCCCCCACTAATTCCTTCAGGATTCTTTAAAGAATTCCCCGCTTGAGGATTGAGAATTTGGTCTTCCTTGGCATAACGATAGGAATTCCCATAATCTTCACTTAAATGAATAGGCTGCGGTGCCGAAGGGTAAAGCACCTGGTCGCTTTTTCCCATGGCAAAAGGGCGCCGGCCATTATCTTCAGTCATAACTGGCCACACACCACACCCAGTCATTCCTATGAGTAAAACGCCGATCAACCCAACAGAAGTCACAAAATTTTCGCGTCGCATGATATTCTCCTTTTTCCTCTTTATAGCTCTTTAGGGTGCAAGATGACCGAACACACCTTCTATCCCACCGTTACGATAGGGTATGCGAGTCGCCATCCGGGGCTCTCCCACTTGATAAGCATCGGTAGGTCGAGGAACGTCTTTTTCTGGATACACCCCTTCCAAATACCCCATTAGCATCAGTTCAAAATCATTTGGTTCCAAATAATGATCAGTTGGCAACGTCTGCTTCACCACATTAAGGGGTTTGACTAGGTGAGGCGTCACAATCACAATCAATTCAGTTTCATTCTTTTCAAACGAAGTACTCCGGAATAGGGCCCCAAGAATTGGGATTTCCCCGAGGACAGGATATTTGGCAATCGTTTCCCGAATATTGTCTTGGAGCATTCCAGCAATGGCAAAACTTTGGCCATCCCCTAACTCCACCACGGTCTTGACACGACGAGTGATCAAAGAGGGGACTTGAAACCCACCTAATTGAATGCCATTGGCGAAATCTAATTCTGAAACCTCAGGATTGACCACGAGAGAAATCCGATCATTTGAAAGAACTGTCGGAGTAAATTTCAAGCCAACACCAAACTCCTTAAACCTAATACTGAGCGTATTAAACGTTTGCGGAATGGGAACAGGAAACTCGCCTCCAACAAGAAATGAGGCTGGCTGACCACTTTCAGTAATCAAGGTCGGCTCGGCCAACGATTTGGATAATCCATGCTCTTTCAACATATCCAGGGCGACGGTCCAAGCATCATTCCCGATGTTAAATCCCAATAACGCATTCGTGACGGAAGAACCCAAAACTTGCAAACCACCTGCACCTAGGGGGTCGGATTCGACTGCACTTAAATCATTCAACGTTCCAATGGAAAAATCACGATGGCCTAGTTGCCGCCTGGTAAAATTCACACCAAGTCTTTTCAACAATCCACGTTGCATCTCCGCAATCTTGACTTCCATCATCACTTGCTGAACACCCTCAACTTGCATCAAATTGATAATTTTCTTGGGTGCAAAGGGTTCAGCTAAGACCAACGCTTGGTTCAACGCTTCAACATTGGTGACATGGCCGGCCACAGTAATATGTTCATTGCTAGACATAATTTGTATATCTGATTCATTTGGCAATAAGGAATGGAGCTGTTCTTTTAATCGGGCCACATCAGGAGTAACTCGAACCTGAAGGACGTTAGAAACCTTGCCATCCTGCGCCCAAAGGGTAAGAGTGGTCGTCCCAAGTTTTTTGGCCGTGACATAGACTTGCTTGGTCGATAGAACAATGGTGTCGGCTATCTCGGGTTCGGCAAGAGAGGCCCGCTTAAATTTCTTCGGTGTCTCAATGATTTTTGAGGTTCCCACCGTCAAGTCCAAAGATTGAGGGGTATCGATTTGAGATGTCTGGTACGTCAAACCTTCCCCCCAGACCGGACTACTCAACAACAGGCTCAACCCAATCATGATCAATTTTTGATGTAACAAACGTGGCATAAAGTACCTACTTATGGTTAGCGTGAGTGAATATCAAACAATGCCCTGCTATTCTTGAGTCGTGGATCACAGCCATTTCTAAAATCTTCGAACCGATTTGTCTTTCCCTTTAATGACTTCGACCCGGACACGCTTACTTCTTTTGGGAGCAAGTTGATACGAAGTCAGCAGATCAGAAAATTTCGCGCCTCTCGTCTTCGTAATTTCAGGGTTGATAGGGCTGCGAAGGGCAAGTCGAATTTTCCCACCATTTGAAGCCATGGCCAGCTTCTCCGCTTCTTCTAATGACACCTCGAGGGTAATAACTTTGACCGGCGTCGGTTCTTCTCCATCGACTCGTTCCATTTGGGTTCCAGTGGCTAAGACTAGCGAATTTTCCAAAACGACTTTGGTGACTTTTGGATCCTTGGTATTACCTGGACGATCCATCGTCACCATCACATCCACGCGATCTCCGGGTTTAATAAATCCAGGAAGACCCACCACTTGATCAACTTTCACTGCCATCGCACGTTTTTGGGGATCCATCACCGCACTGACTCCTCCAGTGGTGATATCAATGGGAGCAAGCTTGGATTCCATGATGGGTTCGTTCTTTTTTAAATTAGCAAGGACGACTCGGCCTTTCAGGTCATCAACCGTGGTAAAATGTCCAGAAGGCAAGATATCCTCAGGATAAGAGACCAAACGAATAAATTCGTCTGTTAAGGGAGTTCCCCACGGAACATCCGCACTGGCCACCGCAATTTCAGATCCTTCGATTTCTACGACGGCTTGGACCTCAGGTTCACTTGCTTGCTGCCCAGCAAGCCACTGATAAATCATTACCGTTGTCACTAAGGCGATTCCGATCGCAGCACCTAAAAATAGCAGTGGACGTTTTTGTCCCATCACCGTGCCTCCTCGTTATTCATGCTCTGAACATTCATTCATTTTGCTTTACTTCGGGGTTCTCAACACACCTACCTGAATGTATATAGCTTCAGGCATTACACACGATTATCGGAATTCACCGACTCTTTCTTTAGTCTTTTCCTGGACACTCAAGGAACAAAATCAAATAACTTGATACCATTGATACCCCAGTCCCATAAGAGTTCCTAGACCAAGAACGAGAGCATACCGTAGCTTTGGGAGAACGGTTTGTTCCAAAGAGGCGGTCACATTGACCCTCATAAACACCATACTGATCAAGATGACCTTGATCCTTTCAGCCGTTTTGGCCAGGCCTAAATGCCAAATCATCATGGCCACGGCATATAATCCACCGAGCAAGGCTGCAAAAAGAAATCCCTCGAAAACATTAACGGGGCCAACCACCGCCCCAACAGCGGCTAACAACTTCACATCGCCGGCACCCATGCCCCCATAGGCATAAAATCCGATCAGAAGGCTAAACCCCAAGCCCAACCCTTCCACACTAAAGAGGAACCCATTTCCAGAATCTGCGATGGTGTGGAATCCAAGCCCGACCAGCGCCAAAGGAAAGGTAATGAAATTGGGAACACGGCTGGATCGAACATCCATGATACCCGCGGAAATGAGCCCTAGGAGTAAAACACAATGTATAACGAGTTGCGTGGTCATCATCACCGAATCTTGAGTGCGAGTGTCATACCCAAGCCCTACCTGGGCTTCTGATTGCCTTTCGCAATCATGGTCATTTAACAAGATATTGATCGGCGATTTTTTACCAATCTGTAGTAAGAAAAATGGTGAGGACAAAATCCGATGAAACTCAGAAAACCAAGGAAATTAGATAGGGCTTAGAGGTTCTCAGCAACAGAGCCCCTCGTTATTGAGGAGAACGAAAGGGAGATTAGGGGAATAATTTTCCAAATGGGAGGATAAAAGGTGCGCAGATATAGGACGAGGAGGAGAATGCAGAGCATTCTCAAATAACATATCAATTAAGTAAAGACTGAGACCGAAACATGATGCGAGTGACTATTCGTCGATCAAATCACGGTCACGAATATGATGGCAGGAAAAATAAATAACAAATCCTCTCGAAGGCATCCCTCTTTTTTTTTCTAAAAAATGGCTTGGCTCGCTAAGAGAAGGTCTGTATCTCCATGAAGGCCTCCTTGCAAAACCGGAGCCAATACTCCAACCGGCGTCAGCGATGTATGCTGAAAATAGACCCTAAGGACCGTGAATTGACTCACTCCTGGAACATTATCCGCGACATTCCATTGGAGAAGGTTATATAAATTATTTGGCAAATCACACTGTGCCCCAGGGTCAGGAGCCGTTATATCAGCGTGGGTTAAGGTACCGACTGGAGGAGTCACGATACATTGTGGAGCATTCCCTAGAGCCGTCGCTGCATTAATTTGTGCCAAATGTATTTGATACCTTTCGGGATGCCCCTTAAGCCCTAAGGCCCCTTCCGTAGAGGCCAACATCGCCAACGTATTGCCATTGGTGGTTAACTGTCGTGAGGCAAGACTTGCGCCTTCTCGAGCCAACTGGGTGACAGCCAATCGTTGGCTAAATATCGACCCATATTCCACGACGGCAAATGTTAAAAACATAAACACAACAAACGTGACGGCAAATTCAATCGTTGCACTTCCCCGCTCTGACCAGAGGTTCTGTGAAGACCGATTCATGATTAAGGCCCTCCTGAATAAAGTACTCAGTTGCATAGGATTATCTATAAAATGAAGTTTTCGTTTCGATAAGTCCCTTCCGAGGTCAAGGTGACCGATCCAGAGCCACCACCAAAAAACCCACCAACCAAATGGGTAAAAAATAGATGGTTATGGGTAACACGGACACGCATAAAGGCTCCCGCTCCACCATCCCCTGCATTCAAGACAGCAGGATCTGTGGGATCCGACCAGTCAGCATCAACAACCTGGAACATGGTTATGTTCGCCGGGTCGATCACCATGATTCCTTCAGCCTTATCGATAATAGCCTTTTTAATAGAAAGCTCACGAGACAGGGGGGTTCCGGGTGGATTCTGGAGGACCGCACCTGTTGCTCCAATTCGAATACCTTCGCTGACCGCCGTATTCATGGTATGGGTTTGGAGGAAATACCAACCAAATTCCATAACTCCAAACACCGTTAACAAAAAAGGCAGCAGAGTGATCCCGACTTCAACCGCCGAAATTCCTGACTCATTTCCGCAGAAGAAATTGATCCTCTTTTTGACTGTGCGCCAACCATTCATGATTCTTCCCTCCAAATTCGGAACGGAGCGGAACAACTCCAGCACTCGCGTTCCATGAACAACTGCCCCACCTTAGCTCACAAGGACGAGTTTGAGTTGATTCGCAATTTCTTGAAAGATTCCCTCAAGTTCATCTTCACTATTCGCAAACTTGGCATGGTCAGCATCCGTTGCCAGCGATTTCATAAACAACTCATCAGCACTCCCTGCCGTCGTTGCGAGTCCTATGGTATAGAGTTCAATACCAGCATCCTTCAAGAGTTGAGCATGCTTCCTAGTCTTTTCCTGAGCGACCCATCGGACATAATCATCCAACGGAGAATAACCGTACCGCCATTCACCCCCACTATAGGTCTTCCCAATATCACATTGTTCGACTCCCGCCGAGACGGGTGGCTGGGCCATCGAAAATCCATAGAGTGAGTCTTCGAAAATGTGCCACTTGACCGACGAAGAGCCACATGGCCCGCTGGTTTGTCCATTTCCGGTTCTCGGCATCCGACTAATATATGGGGAGGAGTAATCTTCTTGGAGGAAATCGGGTTTTTTCATATCGTCAATGACCCGACCACCGTTGACATACACCTGCGCAATGCCCTTTTCCAGGTTACCCTTATACGTAAAATCACCATAAAAGGCCGTGGCTTCTCCATCTGAGAAGAAGATTGCTGTTTGACGGGTCCGTTCATTCACCGGGAGCCCCATTTGCGGAGGTGACCATGAAAGCGCTCCCGCCTTTGTGAACCCATGCTCCATATTGGTTCCTCCATTGTCCGGGGTTAATGCGGCAATCTTATCATCCATTTCTGTTAAGAAATCAGTAGCCAAATCACGCTGCGTTTCAACGCCAGACGCAAACGCGACAAGACCAAACTTATGATCATCATTGTAATCGGCGAAATTGGCCACAAATTGTCTCGCCCCGTCACGAAGCTCGTTGATGGGCGCTGGTCCCCTGGACATCGAACCCGAGATATCCAAGATTAAGGCAATTTCCGCCTTTCGAAGTTTCGCTGAACCAACCGCGCCTAAGGCCGTGGTGGCTGTTCCTGTTTCAAATGTAGGGGTCAGCTTATTCAAAGAATTCACGGTCCCATTGACGGTCATTTTTCCATCGGCATCCACATTCGCAACAAATACTGGCGTATCGGTATCTAATAGGCCAGGAGGATAGTTGGCTTGAGCGACCTGAACCGCAAAGGCATCCAACGCCGCAGGATTTGGGAATAACGGGTTAGAGATGTTTTTCGCCCCGGCAAACGCGGCAGCATCAATGGCCTTACTCATTTCTGCTTGAACGGCATACCATCGGCCAATTTCCACCCCCAAAGCCGCAAAGGCCACCATAACACTGAGAACAATAGCGGACATCAGAAAGTAAGCCCCCTTCTGATCAGCTAGAATGTGGCGAATAGGTTTCATGGGAAATATTCTCCTTCTTGCAGATGACCTTCTCACAATTACTCCTGGCGGATGATTTTCAGAAAGGCCGCTTTAAAAATCTCTGATAATGGTGGTTGGGTGAGAGCATCATTCCCGTTTGCCAAGTCAATAGGGAGTCGTCTAGGGCAATTTGCTCTCAACTGTGGTATACAGTCCGGTCACTTTTGTCCCTAACGTCGTCACTGTGGCAACAATGACTCCCGCAATCAAAGCTGCCAATAATCCGTATTCAATGGCCGTCGCACCTTCTTCATCAGCGATCCAGGCATGAATATGTTGTTGGGCTTTCTCCATATTTTGAGGTCTCCTACCTGAACAAAACGGAAGCAAGGCCGATATTTCTCTCTCAGTCATTCAAAAGATCCCGGGAGCCCTCCCTGATTCGACGACCAGAAAGGACTCCCGAAAGTCTCTACGGTGGCAACTTCTGCTTTTAGGGAAGATTGGTATTCACTTTGGTAAAGGCGGCGTTGAGTTTCACACCAATATTTCCAATCACCACAACGATGACCGCGGCAATTAAGGCGGCCAACAAACCATACTCAATTGCAGTCGCTCCCTCTTCGTCATTGACAAAATTCATGACAGCATCCATAGCGCATCTCCTTGTCGGGCGGAAAAATTGAAATTACGCAAGGTCAGTGTGCCCGAAAATCCTG
>JAJDBR010000198.1 GCA_029261275.1 Nitrospirales bacterium | reverse complement strand
GCGATGAGCCTCACCTTCGAATAGAACAAAAAAGGCCTGGCGCATAATAGTGGCGTAGGCATCATCAAGTTGCCCGAGCAGAAGGCTAACCTTTGCTGTCGTATTGTGTTGGTGAGCAAGTAAAGAATCTGAGAGCAATTGCTCACCAAAGATCGACGCCGTTTCGGCAAGGGGGAGCGCCGAGTGAAACGTCAAGACAGGATGATTCTCCGCCAACATGGCATGAACGGCATGTCCTAATTCATGGGCAAGGGTCGAGACATCGCGAGCTTCTCCTGTGAAGTTTACCAACACATAGGGTGTCTGTTTAGGGCGGACGCTATAGCAAAAGGCGCCACCAAATTTCCCTGGTCGAATGGCCGCATCTATATGTTTGTCACGAATAACCCGAGAAGCCAAATTTGCGAGGGTTGGTGAAAAGCTTTGGTAGGCTTCCATCACCATGTTTTCGGCACGGGGAAACGTATAACGTCGGGACTGGGCTCCATAGGGGGCATAGAGATCATAACGCTGAAAGGTCTTCAGTTTGAGGAGACGTTTTTTGAGCAGGAAGTATTCTTGGAAAATTCCTGTATTTTTTCGGCACGTGCTGAGAAGTGCCTTGACGGCTTCTTCCGGAAGATCATTGGCCATATTCCGAACGGCAATCGGGGAAGGATATTGTCGTAAATGCAGGCCTTCATTTCCCCAATCTTGGACGAGGTGTTTATATAAATCGCCCAAAAGATTACGTTGTCCACCATAGACGGAAAAAAGCGAGTGATAGGCACGTCGTCGGATGGAGGGCAATGGATGGCGAGCGTAACTCATTAATTGTTCGCGGGTGAGTTGTTTGGTGCGGCCTCGGTATTTGAAAGGAAAGTTCAAGCTATTGGTTGTTACCCCATATAATGCTTCTAAAGCCTGGCGTCCGGTCGTATTCTTAATGGTCACAATGCGTTCTTCAGACTCACATAAAGTATGCCGTGTTAATCGTGTGAGGGTATTCAAATAATACCGATACCGACTGGCCTGTGGGGCAAGCCGATGGGCTTGTTTTTGGGGAAGGCCTTGCCACCACAGATCAAAAAATAACAGTCGAGGAGAAAGCTGAGCCAGTCGATTTTGAACCTGGTTCTCAAAGGCTCGTGCCATTTGGTTGTTAGAATTTTCTGCCACCCACAAAAATGCATAGGCTCTAAGAGTATTCATGCGTTCAGTAATGCCTTCAATTTGCTTCAAAACACTTTGTAAGGCCTGATGCGTCATTCTAGAAGTCAGCTGGTTTCGTTGTTGTTGAAGAGACGTGATCCGCGATTCTAGTTCTTGCTCAATTCGTTGGCGATCCCTGGCAGGACTGCGTAATAAATCTTTTAGATTCCAAGATGGTAATGTGGGTGGCATGATGACCTCTTTAACTCAGGGTGAACATTACGATTTTAAAAAATATGTGTGTAACAAACGGCTATGGTGAAAAGCGTGCTACAAATTAAGGAATCCTGAGCTTGGATGGGAGAGGCAAAAAAGGAACCATGTGGAAGAACGCCTTGCACTAAATGGGGGGTCACCATAGCAATAGATTGAGGATTGTACCAATCATGGTAAGGACAGGAAATCCCCATGTGGTTTGGGCTAAGGCAAGACGGACTTGTCTTTAACATGCATCAGCCCTTGATTAATTAATCGTAGTCAAACTGATCCATTGGCTTCTGATTTTCACCTTCCTCTTAAGTATTTTCAAGGCAGTATCAACGCTTTGAAGTCAAAGGGGAAATTGCCTATACCCAACATCTGCTTTTTCCTGCCCCGACCATCTAGGATGTCTGAAAAGGGTATGGTGGCGTTAGCTACACACTCCTCATAACCCTTCAAAATCTCATCAGCAGTCAGCTACCAAGTAACCTCAATAATGGTTATCTTGGGAATGATGGGTGCAAATCACTTCAACCTACGGCCTTTTCCATATGTATAGCGGCAGTGCCGATTTTTAATGGCTGGCCTCCCTTGGTCAGGATCATCGTGGACTTAGAGGAGTCAGGCATATTGGGTGGTGTTTAGGGGAAATGGCCTTGTGCCGGGCGTTCGCTTAATGGCTATCCCTTTGGATATTGCCAGCATGGGCAAGGTGACCTTTGAGCATCAGTCGGCCGAGGGGAAATTGTAGCGGATGACTCCTTCTGGCACGTCACCATAATCCTGGTTGGGCCTCCGAGATTATTTGACTGATCCTGGGTTGAGAAAGAATCTAGAGGCTAAGGAGTGAGAGAATTATCCATAGATGCCCACAAAAGTCAATTTGGTGCGTCAAGGAATTACCGTGCACTAGGACCAAAGTCGGGAGAGTAGGAAGTCATTGAATCCGATATGGTATGTAACGATGATTAATAAAGAGTCTTTCGCCGGGGGGGGGATTGGTGAGGTTTAGTTCTCGTACGAAACTTTCCGGCAGGATGGCCTTCCCTGTTTGGGGAAGAGCAAGACCTTGAGGTGAGAGGACTAAATGGAGGCAACCCTTTGATGAAATGGTGGAATCCATTTTTAATTCATTGTCAAACGGTACCCCTCAAATCCTGTTCCAAATGGTAGGTGGCTAAATAATTCATTCATTTTGGAATAATAAGATTTCCCTCCTACCATCATTATTCTTTTCATCTGTCATTGTATGATGATTCAGAGAGAAGGTTTTATCATGAAGACATCCCTCGTTAGCAGAAAGAGCAGAGAGACAAATCGTATTTTGGTCTAAGACCACAATTTTCAGATCGCCTCCTGTTGCGACAAAAGCGGCGGTAAAGACATTCAAGAAGTTATTAAATGCCGCAGCTTCATCGTCGAATTTTTCGCTGGTATCAACCCACATCTCAATCTCACCAGCCTCACCCATCATTGGCTCGACAGCGAACGATGAATTGATATTTCCCAATAGCAGTCCTGTGACAAAGGTCATCAGGCCAGCGAGTGCATAGGTTTTTAAGGTGTTCGGGATTGGGTAAGGCATGGGCTTCTCTCCCTTGTTTTAAATATTGGATTATTCAACATAAGAAATACGGTACAGAAGCTGGTGAAATAAAGTAAAGACTTGTCCCATTTCTGTAGTTGAATACGGTGGTTGGAAGAAGCCCTAGAATCTTGCCTTAGGCATCTTCTTCGCTGCCCGTTTGGGCCGTAAAGAATTGGTGGCGTGGTTGGCCGAGTATCCGTGGTAAGGAAGAGGTTCATAATTGCTTTAATGACGGGTTCCTTCATTTCGGTAAACGTTCTAAGGGATGGGTGGTAGGGGTTAGTACAAGGGTTCATTTTTTCTGGAGCTATGAGGCGATGCTGCAAAATGTCTGTTTGGGGACGAGGCCTTTCTAATCGAATAATTTCCGGAGGATAGCCAACTCGTACGTATATTGGAGGGACATATCCCAGGAGCTGAGGAAGGCTAGACGGGCTATTGGATCAGGTATGAGCTTATCCTAAATGGCTGTGAGGCCGGATGATTATGAGAGACGACCAGAGATATTACGTAGAGGGACTAAACTGAGATGTGAGGAATGCTTGAAGATGGGATGTTGCTAACTTCTACGATATTAGAATAATTCTAGGGGAAGGGGATCAAGTTGAACCTTTAAACAATGTGCTCCACGGGAAGACGGATAACTTTGATGCTCTCGAAACAGGTAACGCAAAAATGACAAGAAAGCCATCAGAGCTAGTAGCTCCAACGGGCAAGGATGATTTCTAGTGGCACAGGACTACGACAGAGATGATCAGGAACCACTATCCGACCCGTTTCGAGGGTTTTCTTTCCCCACTTTGACGGCCGGGGAGCCTTATAATTCTTATTCGAAGTCATTCATGGCCTACATTCCCACGGGTATCAAACAAGTCCATGAAGGTACGTTTCGAACCCACTATCATTCAGATGACATTCTGCTTGGGTCACGATAAATCCCTTTCCAATAAGAGAGGTGGTGCTATGAGGTGGCAGGCAGCATTCTCTCCCGTCTAAGACATTCTCCTCCTGATGGTGACCGAAATCGCCATTCAATCACTCCAGTCTCGCCAACATTCGAAAGAAACATTCAAGAAAGTAAGAAATTGGCCAGCAATGAATGGTTCTTCCTTAGACGTCTAGAAATCAAAGGCTGACATGCCTTTTTAGGACATCAGCATTTTAAGGTTCTGGAGGAAAAAACCGAAGATTTAGCTGAGGAATTATAATGAAAGAAATTTTGTTTTATATCCCAAATTTTTCTACTGGCGGCGCTGAAAGAGTGGCTTCGGTGTTGCTAGAGTATTGGGGGAAGACTGGACAGTTGAAAGTTAAAGTGGTAAATGCCGCCCCTCCTGAAACGGACTTTTATAACATTAACGGACATTTTGAACGTGTATTTTTAGACTATGACTATTCGGAAAAATCGCTATTGGGTAGCCTGGTTGAGAATTATAGGCGATTGAAAAAATTGAGGAGAGTCCTGAAGGAGTATCAGGGAGATACCATCGTATCATTTATGGTAGGCCCTAGCTTGCTGTTGCTTAGTGCAGCATTAGGAACCAGGAAAAAAATAATCTGCTGCGAGCATTCCAATTACTATAATCTGACGAGCCTGTTCCAAAGAACCTTACGTTTAGTTCTCTACGCAACTAGAGCTAATCTTGTGACAGTCTTAACTGATAGAGATATTGAAAGTTTCCCATTTTATCTGCGAAAGAAGTTGTGTGTGCTAGCCAACCCTTTAGGCACATCAGACAAAAACAGATCAATCGGAAGAACCCCTAGGAGGGAAGTTGAGAAAGAAAAAGTCACATTACTGTTTGTGGGAAGCTTGAAACACGAAAAGGGCATAGATCGTCTATGCGAAGTCATCAACAAGATTGATCATCCTAATTGGATTCTTCACGTTTGCGGTGACGGGCCGCACAGAGAGATCCTTCAGACTTTCGTCAATCAGAAGGGTTATCAAAATAATGTTTTTCTCCACGGAAAGATTCTTGATATTGAAGATTTCTATATGACAAGTGATATCTTGATGGTCACTTCACGTAGCGAGGGCCTTCCGATGGTGATAGCCGAGGCTATGAGCTTTTATTTGCCAGTGATCGCTTTTGATTGTCCAACAGGACCCCGTGAATTCCTTACGAATAACCGCAATGGGATATTGGTTGCTGATGGGGATATCGAGACCTATGGAAGGGAATTAAATGCTCTCATGTCTAATCCAAAAGAAGGAAGGAGGTTGGGAGAAGCAGCGAAGAAAGAGAGTGAAAAATATCATGTTGAAAACATCGCAGGGGCATGGGACGAAATTCTGACCTCGGTATAGACAATAACTTTTCCTTCTATTTTTTGGAAGTTTAGTGCAATCCATCGCTAAAGACTGTCAGGCCTAACCGGGGAAGACAGACTGTACTCTAAGAATGACTTAGAGGGAGAAATAGTCAACCTAACCGTGTTGATGGGGCTGCATATTCTCTTGGCAATTCACGCTGGCCCCCCATCTTTTTTTTGTTGTGTAACGAAATTTTCACCTGCCTTTTTCCATTCCAATAAGATATGTATTGAAAATGCGCCCTTTCTATTTAGAACCCCCCCTACCTAGATATCTGATGTTTAATTAACTCAGCAGGATGGGATTTTTGCGGGGAGAACCCCTTGAAATGCTTGAAGGAAAACTGGAGCTGGCGACAGGGATCGAACCTGCGACCTGCGGTGTTCAAAACCCCTCAGACACAGAAGATGATACTCCCTCAAACCTATTACCAAACAACGAACCCGATGATTTAGAACAAGATTCTGAGTAGTTGGAAGATTGCATACAGTTGCACGGAATAGCGGGGAGTTGCCAGCAAAAGGTTACACTCCCTTGCCAATAAAGTTTACCGCCAAAACATAAAAAAATATTTACCACCCTGTGGAGCATGATTTGTCCCCTGAAGAGACTGAGGAGGGGAGAGTAGGCTAATTTTCCTTGGCAGGCCTCCATGGTCTGTGTTGGCAAGGTTCCAAAGTATATTGTTTGAAGCTTGAAATGGGAGGGGAAGGTGTCTGGCGAGTCAAGCTAGGACAAGCTCAGATTGTTGCCGCAGAATCTCTCTCTCTGGGAACCAGAGTTTTTTCTCATATGGGGAGCTTACCATTGTTACCTGGAGCTCAGGGTTGAATATCTTCGCCCAACCAGAAAGAGCGGAGGCAGTCTTCAGTAAATGATCACAGCGAGACAACAGAAGACAATTCATCAATGCTTCTTCGCCCTTAAGATAATTACTGACATTGACTTGCTTATGTGCGGAGATATTTCCACATGACTTGATCTTATCATGGTAATGACATACCGCCAATTCGCTAAACTCCGTCCCTACGAGATCTTTGAACCTTTCTTCATCGCTGGCAACAAAAATCGAATTGATTTGTGGATGAGCATCTAGATAAGAGTGAATTTTTTCACGAAAAACTTCCCAAGATATTCTTGGAGCTTCGCTACTCTTATCAGATCCGCGATAATGCAGTCCGAGGGTAAGCCTGTCCTTGAGATGAGCAAGATAATACTTATCAACTTTCTCTTGAATATGTGGATGGATGGCCATGTATTTCCGTTGTAATTCAGTGGCATAGGGGAGCGTCAATGGATGATACTTCCAGAATTTCGCATTCCTTATATCATCTATTGTCTCTATCGCGCTGATATGAACTTCATTGTTTCTAATTCTGTACTCCTGCTCTTGTGTGAGGCTGGTGTTGTAAAAAAAATAGTTAAACCAATTTCCCCCCTTTTCTTTATCAACGTAATCAGGGCTAGACGAAATTATAAAAGGAGTTAGCTTATTGACTTCACAGTGGCTCCAGATATGTAAACACCAACAAAGTTGTGCAAAGAACCCCACCGTGGGGGAGTTGATATCTATAGCAAACAAATCTTGGTTGCGGAATTGTTGTAGGTGATTAATGTGCGCCCGTAGAAACGTTGGTACTTTACTATCTCTTAATATTTTCCTAAGCATCGTAAGCTTAGATTGATAGATTTTCAGTTGATTCATCAACAAGCTCTTTCATCTACATGTTTTGATTTGCCAGAGTGCTTGAACGAGTGAAACACCCTTGAGGTTAGCCCTTAGCGTATCAGCCGTGAGCTGGGTATAGATCCCGTGCCCCAAATACCGTTCTAGTTTTCACTGAGATCGGTGGAGATATTATCTATTGAAGCCAAACAGTAACGTGGTGTTTTCATTTTGGATGGTAAATCCAATTGATGTTGGCTAGATTCTTCAAAGGCTCCCATCATTCCTGATGCCACTTGAGGATTTTTTGAATCCAGTCCCTTTATAAAGTTCCCGCGACAAATACATACTCTGATCTGTCTTCCGCATGAAAATCCTTGGGATTGGCTTGAGAGAAGCCTCAATACAACGACCACCTTCTGTTTGACGTGATTAAAAAAAAAAGGATTCATGCTTTGTAGGTTAATTCACAACCGATACAAAATAATCGGTTTGTTATCTTGCGAGTGCCCCGGTCCACTTGTCCCCCACTAACGCATCAGGTTCAAATGGTCGGCATCGGCGGCTGTGTAAGCATGCGGGAACACATACATCGTGTTGAAAATATTCAGCGACATGATTCACATGGCGTCCATATTGAAATCGTCAACCTCTGAAATATGGAACAGATCGAGATCATGTTCACGACCATAATCCTCATCGGCCCCTTTCATGGATTTCTTAAGTGAGACCATGGCGAGCTTAAGTTTATCCAGCTCTTTGGCATCGGCATAAATACGAAAAGACACTGAACGATGGCCGCTGGTCACGAAGGTACCTTCAAGCCATTCTAAGCCACCCCTGGGCATTGTCATGTATGGACGCTCCCGAGAATGCAAGGATTTTTGAACGAATACAGCGAGTCAGGATTGCCGTCATGTATCCGGCCTGTTTGCGCGGTCTCGTGACCGCTGGCCTTGATGGAATCCGCCTCTTGAAAAGTCG
>JAJDBR010000197.1 GCA_029261275.1 Nitrospirales bacterium | reverse complement strand
GTCACCACTCGAAAGGGTTTGGTGCAACTTCTTCGGTCGAAGCAAGTAGATGTGAAACGTGCCGCGCGCGCGCTGTACAACGAACGCGAACTTCGACAACTGCAAGTGGAACTTGTCAAACTCCAACGAGATGTTCAGATTCATGGGCGACGGGTCGCCATCGTTTTTGAAGGACGGGATGCGGCTGGGAAAGGTGGCGCGATACGGCGATTTGTGGAACACCTCAATCCCCGTTCCATGCGAGTTGTGGCGCTCCCCAAACCGACGGAAGTAGAAAAAGGCCAATGGTATTTTCAGCGATACGTCAAACATCTCCCAAATCCTGGTGAACTCGCGTTTTTTGACCGCAGTTGGTACAACCGCGCGGTCGTGGAGCCGGTCAATCATTTCTGCAGCAAAAAACAATATCAGACCTTCATGCAACAAGTGCCGGAATTTGAACATATGTTGTACGAAGACAATATTGAACTTATTAAATTCTGGTTTTCCATTTCTAAAGAGGAACAGGATCGTCGGTTTAAAGCTCGGAAGAAAAATCCGCTCAAGCAATGGAAGATCAGCCCTGTCGACGACAAAGCCCAAGACCATTGGGACCTCTATACGAAGTACAAGGAAGAAATGTTCAGTAAGACCCATACCTCATACGCACCATGGGTCATTGTCAAAGCCAATAGTAAAATCCGCGCTCGACTCGAAGGCATCCGCCAGGTACTCAATACCCTCTCATATGAGGGGAAAGACGAAGCCACGGTCAATCTCCATCCCGATCCCAATATCATTCTCCGCTTCCATCGCCGCACCGCCACAGTGGATTAACCTCTCTCAAGGGCGATCAATTCTGCCAGCCCTCCCCCTATAAATAGAGGAAGGAGCATTTTTGATTCCGTCGCAAATAGCTTGTGGGAGCATGAGGTCATTTCAATGGAGATCGGGAAAGCGAAATATACAATTTTCTCCCTATCGCAAATAATTGGGATTCGATAAGCCTTACACACTTCTTATCTAAACATGAAAAAAATGATCGCTAAAATAGAATTTTCACTGACTAAACGAAGATTCGCAGGAATTGAAGTGATGGCCAAGATCACGAACGGAAAGATGAAAACAGTCGAGTGAGAGAGAAAAACTCCTACTGAAACGATCTACCCCCTCGCCGCGTAGCCAGCCAGATTACGACCAATCTGTTCGCCTCGATTACCTCTTTACGAAACAATCCATTTTTTCAGTCTTATTTTTTTGAAAAAAGTTATGTCTAAACTAATTCAAGTTCCCGTGAATCGTGCTCGATACTACCTATAGGCGTTTCAAATAGAAGGGGTCTGGTTTGGGCCTGAAGGGATTGAATTGAGGAGAATGAGTGATGACATCAAGGCTTGAGAACAGGCAAATCAGGTTGGCGACGATCGTTGTCGTTGGGGCCATGTTTGCATTCTTAGCCGTCCTTGAAGTTGGAACCCGTATCTGGTTAGGTCATTTTGCCAACGTGGATCAAATCCGTCTATACGAGCAAACTGATGAATCAGAATTTGTCTTTGCGCCGCATCCTTATTTAAGTTATCGACTCAGGCCGGGCTATAAAATATGTGAAGGAGAGGAGAAGGAAAGGGTTTGTACCCATATCAATTCTTTGGGGTATCGCGGGGCCGAATTCAAGCGCACAAAAGAGGAAGGCATGGTTCGAATCGTCGCCATGGGCGGTTCGACGACTTTTACTTCGGCCGTGCTCGACGATAACAAATCCTATCCCAGACAACTCCAGCAAATTCTCCGCCAAGCCTATGGGCGAGAAGACGTAGAGGTCATCAATGCCGGCGTCTCTGATTATAACAGCTGGGAGTTGGTCGGCAATTTGGCTTTTAGGGTATTAGATCCGGACCCTGACTATATCATTCTGTACTGCGGTGCCAACGACGGCGAACTGCGTAACTTGATCGACCCAAAAGAGTTTGTCAGCGACAACTTGGGGGGACGAATGAACTGGACGTCACCCGAGCGGCCCCTAGTTGAGAAGAGCCTACTTTATCGGATCTTGGCCACCCGCCTAAGGATGCGTAGGCCACTAAATATCGAAGACCTGGTAATCCCTTATGGGGCCGATGATGAAGACTTTTACGAAGACGTTGATGAAGAAGATGAGGAAAATTATGAAGAAGAGGAGGACCTCAAAAAGCGATTGGAAGAAAATTCAGCAGTTTTTTTCCGGCGCAATCTGCGCACATTCATCGCGATAGCCAAGGAAAATGGTGTAGAAGTGCTTTTGGTCTCCTTTGGTTTAAATGACGCAGAGTGGTATCAGCCTACTGTGAACGAACACAATGAAAGGCTTGGCAACTTGGCGGCCGAAAAAAACCTTCCTTTCTTTGATTTTGACAAATACATGCCTCGTGACGAGGAATATTGGTCTGACCTGATGCACTTGACCGCAAAAGGCGCCCAACTAAAGGCCGAGTTGATCGCCCAATTTATAATCGAAAACAACATACTCCGCTAAAAATGTGATTCTGTCGCCACTAGCTTGATGTGGTCGAATGGAGCCTTTTCAATCGCGACCTGACCTACCCCCTTTTTTCCTCAAAGCCCAACACTTTCAGCCCACAAAATCCACGCCACTATAGGATGGCATATGGTCTATGCCATACATAATCGAGACATTGAAGAAAATGTATTGCCATTCCCTCAGCACAAATAACTGAACAACATCAATAGGCTAGGCCATCAACGGGTTAGGAAATGGACACAACCGATGCTCGACTTCACATTCTTTCACACGACTCAACTGACCTTAGCCTAAATTGAAGTGCTGCCCATAATCGAGTTAGGACCGAAGAAACCTTTCGAGGTAGATAGGAAAACTCCTACTGAAACGATCTACCCCCTCGCCGCGTAGCCAGCCAGATTACTACCAACCTAAGCACCATGATGACCAATGTACAACACAATGGGTACGAACGCGTTTCTCCAGTGCCATTTCATTCAATGCCATGAGACCAGAACCATTTTCTTCTACCTCCTACCTGATTGACCATTACACATGAATTCCCCCCCTTTACTTCTTAAGCAGTTAGGCCGAAGGTTAATTCATTTGTAAATGTTTGCCGTTGTAGTAACTAAATAACAATTTTGCTGCAAATTTACGTAGAAACACTTGCCGCAATGGGAGGATTGTTTTTTCGGTAGAGAAGATATTCACTTAGATATATCAAAGGCTTGGGCAATGAGTTTTGGTTCAGAGGAAAGATTCATGTTTGCAGACTGTCTCACGGATAACTCTCAAGAAAAACAACTTCAAGAGGGTGGTGGCAGCTGATAAATTTCATGCGACTTGGAAGGAATCATTAAATAAGCCTTTGAAAACCATGACGGAGAAGTCGTCACGGATTACTCTGCCCAAACGGAGATCAAGAAGGGAAACGAAACAAGCTATGCCTCTTCTCAGTCTGGTCATCTGCTCCCGTAACGATAACTACTCTGGAAATTCCCTCTATCGCCTGCAAACGAGTTTGAACTACCTGGCCTTCCAGGTCACTTCACTCAGTCGAGGGTCCGATGTAGAAATAATCGTGACGGACTGGGGCAGTCAGGTTCCGCTGCGCAAAGTACTCAAGCTTACGCAAGAGGCCGCGCGGATTACGAGTTTCCTAGAAGTTCCTCCCGACCTTGCCAAAGACAAGCAGCAGGATAGTCCGTTTGCAGAAGTGGTGGCCAATAACGCAGCGATCCGTCGAGCCCGTGGTATGTATATCGGGCGCATTGACCAAGACACCCTCGTCGGCCGTCGTTTCTTAAGCAATTTCTTCAAACAGGTCGCTGGCCGCCCCCACAGCTCGACGACACTCGACTCGGCATTCCTTTTCGTCGGGCGCCGCCAAGTCCCGTTAGGGTTCGTACGTCAATCACCCAGTCTTGATTTAGTCGTTTCATATATTGAATCCTTCAGATCGATTTTACCCTATGATGGGATTGCTAAACGTCCTTGGTTCGACGCAGGAGTTGGGGTCGTCCTAATGCATCGCGACCTTTGGCACAAATGCCGTGGGTATGACGAGAGCTTACTCTATTGGGGCTTCATGGAAACTGACCTGGGCTTACGAATCGGCCGCCGCTATTCGATGATAAACGCGGCCCCGATGCTCACCCGTGATCTTTTTCACCTTTCCCACACAACACAGAGATTCAAGCTGACGAACCGGAAAAAAAATGCCAGAATTTCCCCCCAAACCTTTGCGCCAAATGATCAGAACTGGGGATTGATGCAGTATAAACTCGAGCGGTGTTCCGCCATTCCGTCTGGGCCTATCTCTACGAGCCTTTCGAAACCTCACCTGGGCAAGTGGTTCTTACGCGCCACCTACGGGAAGGACGTCATTCAAGAATGTTTCCGGGAGGCAGTCCTTGCCGGAATGCGCTTTTGCCGGAATCTTGTGCTCAGGGATCGGATTCAATCCCCATCGAAATCTCCCGTTGTCGTGAATGAGGATAGAGTGACTCCATGAGTTCTGTCGTCAGCCACAATAGCCGCAAAATCAATGGGATGCACCGCATCACTTTGAAGGACAATGCCACAAGATTCTATTCCCAAGCCTTGCTCAAAGATTACCGGCTCAGACTTGGGGATACTTCAATGAGGGAAACCCCTGAATTCGAGAGCACACCTCTCTGGGGCAGAGTACAAAGTGAGCACCACCACGATAGACGAAATCAACAACGTCTTGTGGACACGTACAGCAGTAATCACCAAGCTATCAACGAAATGGGCAATACCACGAACCAAGAACTCTTCCCCCAACGAACCACCGCACCTCTTCGTCGGAGGTTCTCATGAAAAGTCTCTTGCGAACATGGACATTATTATGGACGCATCTATGGGCGCATTACGGTCGAACGATGTGGGTTTGGGCATTTCTACTGGTTCTCACCCCAATCACTGAGGGCCTGAGTGTCCTGCTAATTCTCCCTCTTTTGCAGTCGCTCGAATTAGGTCGCACGGGTGAGGAATCTTCAGAGGGGGCCGTGGTAGATGTGTTGGGAATGGGAGGCGACTTGCGCTTGATTTTAATGGCGTTGCTGGCCACGATGATCCTTCATGAAATCCTGAAATGGACGAAGACGAAAGCTCATATCCGGCTCCACACCCGATTCGTAGCCGACCTTCGGGAGGAGTTGTTTGGAGCAATCGCCCGCGCCAAGTGGACTACGCTATCCCGGCTCAAATTGGCGACACTTCACAAAACAGTTTCCGAAGACGTCGACCGCAGCTTTGGTGCTCTTACTGCCACAGAAGACACAATTCTTTCAGTGATTACCTTAACAGCATACGTGGTTATGGCTGCCTGGGTCTCGCCCTTATTTACTGGGCTCGTGTTGGTCGCAGGAGGAATATACTTATTGCTGGTCCGCCGGCCACTCGACTACATGGAACGACTAGGAACGCAGGTGAGCGAACGGTACGGCGAACTCTTCGAGACAATCGTTGATTACCTGGCCTTCATCAGAACGTTTAAGAGCTACGGGAAGGTGGAAGATGCTATCGAACGCTTGAAGAAAACCAGCCGCTCTATTGCCGCCATACACGTCAAAGAAGTCGAGACGGCGGCCAACCTTGAGGTTGTCTACAAAATCTCTGGCGCGATTGCCTTCTGTTTTTTTGTGTACATCGCGCTCGAAGTCATGCTGATACCGGCAACTTCGTTTTTCTTTTTGGCTCTCGTGCTTTCTCGGGTGGCCCTTCGCCTTCCTGGCCTCGTGGGAGCCTGTCTAACCGTGGCTTCGACCGGTCCATCGTTTTGGGAAGTGTTATTACGCATCGAGGAGTGCACAGCCGAAGCAGAAGCAGAGCAAAAGATGCCTCCCACGCCCATCGAAAACCCTTCCCCCATCGAGATCCAGTTGGAAGACGTGAGTTTTGCCTACGAGAATCAGACTTCTGTTCTCGAAGGGTTCTCCATGCTGATCCCCTCACGAAAAACTATCGCGCTCGTAGGCCATTCCGGGGCAGGCAAATCCACCTTCATGGATATCCTTGTTGGTTTGTTAGAACCTCATAGTGGTCGCATTCGAATAGACGGGGAGAATGCCGATACCCCAGCCTTGATCTTACTTCGCTCGGCCACCGCGTACGTTGGACAGGAAACATTTCTGTTTCACGGAACCGTGCGCGAAAATTTGCTGTGGGGCAGTGAGGGGGCAACCCCAGCAGAAATCCATCACGCATTACAGGCCGCGCAGGCAACGAACTTTGTTGCTGATCTTCCAAAGCAATTGGAAACACGTGTGGGCGATCGCGGGGTCATGTTGTCGTCAGGCCAACGCCAGCGTCTCGCGTTGGCACGAGCACTCTTGCGCAAGCCTCGACTGCTGATCCTCGACGAACCCACCAGTGCCCTGGATATCGACAGTGAGAATCAGATCATACAGACACTCGAAAGACTCAAGGGATCCACGACAATCGTCCTTGTCAGTCACCGGGTCAATGCCATCCGCTGTGCTGATATGGTTTACCGCCTCGAAGGAGGCCGCCCGCATTTGCTCGGTACTGGGGCCGAGGTATTTAATCGGGCATCTGAATTCATCGAGATTGAGCCGAGGAAAGGGCTGAGCGCATGATACGTGAACCCCTTTGGCAGCAACAGGACGTCTCTCTCCTAGAGAAGAACCAGTTTCGCAAAGTCTTACCGAAAAAAAAACAACGATTCCTACTGATCTGTGAGCGGGACGTTGGCCTATTCTCTTTAATCCAACAAGTGATTGCCAACATACCCCGGGCCCTCGCGGAAGACCGCATCCCCATCGTCTTATTTGGAGCAAGCTGTAGTTACTACATTCCTGAAGGGTTTCAAGACCGAGACACTGTGTGGGAGTACTTCTTCGAACCCGTCGATGCCGCCACACCCGCCGCATCAATCCCGACGGATATCGTAGCCAGGATTCCAGAAACGCGCCTGCTGGAAATGGGCATTGGGCACCAGATCGATAATTCCTACTACGCCTCCGCACATTTTGGCGATCATCCCGATCTTGCCGGAAAAACCCTGACGATCCCTTGGGAATGGGATGACCCAACGACCACGTTGCGACGGACGACCGCTCCAATCGTGGACCAATACATTCGACCAAGAGCATATCTTACTGAGAAGGTCGAGCGCTTCTACGCCGAACATCTGGCTGGCAAGCCCCTTATCGGCGTCCAGATCAGGGGAACGGATGCCGTCTCCCAAGCGGAGACCCGGGCGTTCCGCTCTGGATCTCTTCGGCCACACGCCTACATCGCTGCCGTCGAACGCCTGCTGACGAAAATGCCAAACGCCAGAATCTTCGTAGCCACCGATGCTGAATCCTCGCTCGCCTTTATGAAAGAACACTTCGGAAACAGAGTCGTGGCCTACGATAGCCTTCGACAGCAGAGCGAGAAAAGCGCCGGACGGGGCCCCCAAGGGTGTTTGATGCCCGCCTATATCGCAGGCAAACCCGATGCGGCGGCGCGGAATGGGGAAGAGGCCATCCTTGAGTACCTGCTGCTCTGCCGCAGCGATGTCCTCGTGCACAATGGGTCCAGTCTCGCCAGAACGGTCCTATTGACATGCCCCGAACTCCCCCATATACGCACCAATCCACCAAGGCGCCTACGAGGGCACTTGCACCAGTTCTATCGAAAATTTCAAAGACTTTTGTTTGGTGACGGAATACAACAGTCCCAGCAGGACGGCTCCTCAAACCCCTCCGCCACCAGGATGGCACATTGGCGAGTCACTCTTAAGAATTTATTCGAAACTCTCCGAGATCCCAACCGTTCATTCGGGGCGGTCATTCACAATGACATCGCATACATTCGCCAAGTTTGGTTATTTTGGCGCTGGCGGTTTGACGGCTTCTTTGAACCCCGCCGGGATCCGGATCGATTGTGGGTCGGCCTCATTCTCTGGTGCACTGATCACCTGCGCCGAATCTTGCTTCGGGATCCCTATGTCCTTGTCTTGGCCCGCCAGAATAATGCGTACTTGAAAAAACGCCGTAAACAGCAAAAGGATATCAAACCAACTGTGCTCGAAATCCGCAACGATTTTGACTGTAATGCCGGGTTTTGTGTGCAAATCCAGTTTGTTCTGGCTCAGCTCAAGGCCAGGGAGGCAAGAAGCAGTAACCTGCAGCCCGTTGTGAATCTCGATCAAACCTTTGGTTTCTACTATGACCCCAGCTATGGCACCAACATATGGGAGTATTACTTCGAACCCGTTGCCGAGATGTCTTCAGATGAACTGGAGAACCTCCCTCCCGAACTCCTTACACGCTACGACCCTATCGACCAGGGAGGCCTCTGTTTAGGCGAAGACGGGCACCCGCAAATTGCAAGCCTCGAAACCGTTCAATGGTACGCAATGCGTCGCAAAGAAGGAGTTGAACTCGTACGCAAGTATGTCCGGGTTAAGCCTCACGTAACGTCTAAGGTCGATGATTTTTATGAGCGAGAGATGAAAGACACACCAGTGCTTGGAGTCCATATTAGAGGGACAGACAAGGGATTCGATCGTAACGGCCGCCTGTACGGTTTCCCCGACTACCTAGCCCGAATCGTCCCACCTGAAGAATACTGGGCGATTGCCGACGAATTCATCGAAGCCTATCCTGACTGCAAGATCTTCGTGGCCACGGACCAGCAGCAGTCCTTGGAAGCCTTCCGCCACCGCTACCCAAACCGCGTCCTAGCATACGGTGACACGCGCTCGACAACTACTCAGAACTCAATGCACGTCCAAGATGGGAAAAACTATCAAAAGGGCGAGGACGTGCTTATTGATTGTCTTCTGTTGTCTCGGACGGATTTCCTCCTTCGATGCCAATCCAATGTGGGTGAGGTTGCAGCCTATTTTAATCCGAACCTTCCGGTCATTGATATGCAGTACAGCCGAACACTGCAAAACGTTCCGCTCAAAATCAACAAGAAAAATTTCACGGCTCCAACCCAAGCTCAATTTCCCCTTTCTTCAGAAGACCTCCTTACCGAGGGATTGGGGCAAGGCAAATATTCGGGCACCTTCCAAAAGCACATCAAACGACTTCAATGGGCCCATGCTATCGAAACAATCCCCTACCCGGCCAGGCCTAACCCCGTCGCAAAAAAAATCAACGAGATCGGCAACGCCGTCATTCACCAAGTCCTATGCCTCTATTCGGGCAGTTTCCAGAAACCTCTCAAACGGTTTCAAGGAGTCGCCGCTGCCAAAATAATTCCACACCCGGTCATGCCTAATCTCATCGCCCAAAAATTTCACGGGACTGCCACCGCCCTGAATCACCAATTCCAACGGCTCTATTCGAACAGGTTTCGTAGGCACCTAGAAAAATTAGCCCCTCGAATTCCGGATCAGTTTTTCCCTTCTCGGGAGGACCTCAGGGTCGAGAATACGTCCCAACGCGAATATTCGAACACATTTCAAAGTCACTTGGAATGGCTTCAAAGTTCGGCTGTTGTCACACAAGCCCCTGTCTCACTCACCTACCTCCCCATCGCTAAAAACATTCGTTGGATCGGCACCGCCCTGTATCGTAACGTTCAACGCCATCAACGCACGATTCTCACAGAAGGAAATCCATACGAAGAAAAGCAGTTTAGAAAAAATGGCCGCCCAGCATGGAGACCCTGGCTATGGAGCCGAATCCCACGCACACAACTCCCTAACGTTGCTCAGGGAGTGGACAACCCAGATTTAGCCTGGCCAACTTATTTTCAGGAGCTGTCACATCCCACAAGCAGTAACCTTCCGAAGCAATGTTTACACCGTACATGGGGCCGAAGCACGAAAGAACGGGTTCTTCGGATGGCAGCTTGCACGAACTTTGCATTCCGGCTTAACGAATATATGGCCGGAGTACTCGACGACTGGAAGGTTCGGATCGGTTGGGACGATTCTGAGCCGAAGATCGGCATCCATTTGCGCCGTGGAGACGCGGCATCAGAGGATCTTTCGAAACAAACCCGTCCGTCCTATCATCTTGAACACTATCTTCAACACGCCGACACAATGTGCCAGCAATATAATATTCAGACCATTTACCTGAGCACGGAGTCGGAAAGCGAGATCGAGCAAGCTCAGAAGCTCCGACCTCAATACCGCGTCATTTCTTTGAATCACGACAGGGAAATTTTCCCTCGCATAGCCGATTCCTCGATTTTCATTGAGGATCTTGCATTCTCAGATCACTCGGTGATCGAACCGCTGGTCAACAGTGCCATTGCAGATCTCTGGTTTCTCCAGCACTGCTCTACGTTTATTGGCACGTTCAATTCAGAATTCAGCATGCTGGCCTGGCTTCTCTGCATAGGTCATCATGGCTGTGTAATTCCGTATGTAAACCTCTCCCCTGCTTCTGGTCTCAAATACTATCAGGGAGTACTCGGATTCTCACCCTAAAGAGGCCCGACATTTGAGTGTTCTTGCCAGCAAAGCACTGAAGAGAAACCCCAGCATAAAGTGGTTATAATGACTTCTCCACAAGCACACAGCCAGCACAAACCGAACAAAGATCAACGATTCCTACTGATCTGTGAGCGGGACGTTGGCCTATTCTCATTAATTCAACAAGTGATCGCCAACATTCCCCGAGCACTCGCGGAAGACCGTATCCCCATCGTCTTGTTTGGAGCAAGTTGTAGCTACCACACCTCGAAGGGATATCAAAACCGAGACACAGTGTGGGAGTACTATTTCGAACCAGTCGTTTCCAACGCACCTGCCGCCTCAGTCTCGGCCGATATTCTAGCTAGAATTCCAGAAACACACCGTCTGGGAAAGAGCGTTGGGCACAAGATCGATGAGCGCTACTACGCCTCCGCCCACTTTGGTGACCATCCCCATCTCGCCGGCAAAGCCCTGACGATCCCTTGGCAATGGGATGACCCCAACCCCACGTTACGACGAAAGACCGCACCGATCGTCAAACAATACATTCGCCCGAGAGCGTATCTAACTGAGAAGGTTGAGCGCTTCTACGCCGAACAACTGGCCGGCAAACCCATTATCGGCGTCCAGATCAGGGGAACGGATGCCGTCTCTCAGGCCGAGACCCGGGCGTTCCGCTCTGGATCTCTTCAGCCACACGCCTACATCGCCGCCGTCGAACGCCTGCTGACGAAAATGCCAAACGCCAGAATCTTCGTAGCCACCGATGCTGAATCCTCGCTCGCCTTTATGAAAGAACACTTCGGAGACAGAGTCGTGGCCTACGATAGCCTTCGCCAGCAGAGCGAGAAAAGCGCCGGACGGGGGCCCCAAGGGTGTTTGATGCCCGCCTATATCGCGGACAAACCCGATGCGGCGGCACGGAATGGGGAGGAGGCCATCCTTGAGTACCTGCTGCTCTGCCGCAGCGATGTCCTCGTGCATAATGGATCCAGTCTTGCCAGAACGGTCCTATTAACGTGCCCGGAACTCCCTCATATTCGTACCAATCCGCCAAGGCGCCTACGAGGGCACTTGCACCAATTCTATCGAAAAGCTCAAAGGTTTCTGTTTGGTGACGGGACACACGGGTATCTGCAGGACAGCTCCTCAAACCCCTTCGCTGCCATGGTGGCACATTGGCGAATCACCATTGGTAACTTCTTCGAAATTCGCCGAGATCCGAATCGATGGTGGGTTGCCCTCATTCTCTGGTGCACTGATCACCTGCGCCGAATCTTGCTTCGGGATCCCTATGTCCTTGTCTTGGCCCGCCAAAATAATGCGTACTTGAGAAAGCGCCGTAAACAGCGCAAAGATATCAACCCAACTGTGCTCGAAATCCGCAACGATTTTGACTGTAATGCCGGGTTTTGTGTGCAAATCCAGTTTGTCCTGGCTCAACTCAAGGCCAGGGAGGCGAGAAGCAGTAACCTGCAGCCCGTCGTCAATCTCGATCAAACCTTTGGATTCTACTATGACCCCTCCTATGGTACCAACATATGGGAGTATTACTTCGAACCCGTTGCCGAGATGTCTTCAGATGAACTGGAGAACCTCCCTCCCGAACTCATTACACGCTACAACCCTACCCAACAGTTAACCTGTTGCTTAGGCGAGGATGGACACCCGAGAACGGAAGGCCCTGAAACCGTCCAATGGTACGCATGCCGTCGCAAGGAAGGAGCCGAACTGGTGCACAAGTATGTCCAGGTCAAACCTCACGTGACAACCAAGATCGATGATTTTTTTGAACGGGAAATGAAAGACAGACCGGTACTCGGAGTCCAGATTAGGGGAACAGACAAAGGATTCAATCGCAACCGACGACGGTACAGTTTCCCCGACTACCTGGCCCGAATTGTCCCGCCGGAAGAATACTGGGCTATTGCCGACGAATTCATCGAAGCGTACCCTGACTGCAAGATTTTCGTGGCCACGGATCAGCAGCAGTATTTGGAGGCGTTCCGCCAACGCTACCCCGATCGAGTCCTGTCCTACGGTGATACTCGCTCATCCACCAGCCAGAACTCAATGCACGCCCACGATGGGAAAAACTATCAAAAGGGCGAGGACGTGCTTATTGATTGTCTTCTGTTGTCTCGGACGGATTTCCTCCTCCGGTGCCAATCCAACGTCGGTGAAATTGCGGGCTACTTTAATCCGAACCTTCCAGTCATTGATATGCAGTATAGTCGAGCATTGCAAAATGTTCCCCTACAAATCGAAAAAAAGAAGTTCAGGTCTCAACTTCCTAATCAGCTTACCCCTTCTTCAGAAGACCTCCTTACCGAGGGATTGGGTCAAGGCGAATATTCGGACACCTTCCAACGTCCCGTGAACTAACTTTTGGGAGTCCCCCATGTTAACCCAGCCCAACCCCACTCATCTCTGACCTCATCGCACAAAAATTCCATGGGATCGGCACCTCCCCCGATCACCACGTCCAACAACCCACGATCTCACAGTAGGGTATCCCTCCCAATCATTTGATTCTAGACTTAAATATTATCAGGAGTTCCTGTTTCCGAGTTACCAGCCCCCCACATTTGCGTATCATTCGGGGAATAGCAGGCAAGAACGAATCCTTCGCGTAGTACTCTGGACCCCATCAATTCGAAAAATTGTAACAATCGGTTGAAATATAAGACGGTATTTCCAACAGGATATGACATGAAAGCACTCTCTCGACGACAACTCCTTCAAATGACGGCCGGACTTGGATTGGCCTCGGTCCTGCTACAATCTTCCTCATCTTTGGCAAGCATGTGGAGCCAAGTATTCGGCCAAGCAAAACGAGAAATATTGCCCATTACACCGAACGAAGAATTTTATATGACCTCCTACCGTACCCCACCGTTTCTTCCGGCTGACCAATGGACACTCTCCATTCATGGAGAAGTCAAGAAGCCTTTTACATTGAATTACGCGAAATTGCTAGAACAACCCCGCGTATTAGAAATTGTGACATTGGAATGTGTAGGAAATGGAGTGGGAGGTGAAGCCATCGGTACAGCAGAATGGCAAGGGGTCCGACTCAAAACCGTATTGGATCGAGCAGAGGTGAGCAACCAAGCTTATGATGTCATCTTCCATGCCGCGGATGGATATTCTGATAGCCTCCCTATCGAACGCGCCATGATGGATGATCTGCTCATTGCCTATCGTATGAATGGTGTTCCACTCCCATTGGGGCATGGATTCCCTGCACGAATTATTGCTCCAGGCCACTATGGCATGAAACATGTCCAATGGCTCACAAGCATTGAGCTTCAACCAAAAGACTACCAGGGTTACTACCAAGAAAAAGGCTGGTCAGATGAGGCCATTGTCAAAACAACCTCGTGGATAACCGATCCGCAAACCGGAGATATTTTACGAGGAGATAAACCATTGACGATTAAGGGACTGGCCTTTGCCGGCTCTCGGGGGATTCGCCAGGTCGACCTGTCAACAAATGGGGGAGAGACTTGGAACAACACTCAGTTATCCCCTGCCCTTTCAGATTATTCCTGGGTTCAATGGGATTATGAATGGGAACCTCGGGTGCGCGGAGATCATCGGCTGCTCGTTCGAGCGACTGATGGGATAGGAAGCCTACAATCAGCCGAAGAAACCAATCCATTTCCCGACGGAGTCACAGGCTTATTTGAAAGTATTGTGTTGATCGAATAGACCCCATGGCCCATGCATGAACAATTTCAACGAAATAATAACCTACCCATTTATTTTCCTATCCGCCTCAACATTAAAGGGCTACAACATGAAGCGCTGGATCGTCCTTTCCCTCACCCTACTCAATATAATCGGCTGTTCCTCTGTTCCCAAGACATTTTCACCAGAACAACCTCTCTCACCGACCAACTTCACACATCAGGAATTGCACGATGTTCTTTCCACCCACGTGACAGATGGTGAGGTCAATTACCAAAGTGTAGCGACAGATCAATCATTTAATAACTACCTCAACAATCTTCAACACGTTGCCCCGCAACAACTTCCCACACCCAATCATCGGCTGGCTTTCTGGATTAATGCCTATAATGCCTTTGCTATCCAAGGCATCATAAATGGATTCTCTCCATCAACCTTCTCCGGACGCTACACGTATTTTATTGACCAAGATTATCTCGTTGGAGGCGAATACATAAATTTGTATGATCTGGAACGGGAAATTCTTATTCCAAATTTTCAAGAACCTCGAATTCATTTTGCGATTGTCTGCGCCTCACAATCCTGTCCCAAACTCCAATCCTGGGTGTACAGGCCTGAAAGCATCGATCAGCAACTTACGCTAAGCGCCAGGCAATTTATCAATGATCCATCACGGAATCATTTCGACCAAACACGGAAAATCGCCTATCTTTCTCAAATATTTGATTGGTTTCAGGAAGACTTCATGAATCATTCCGGCTCGCTCCTCCATTATGTCGCACAATTTGTGACCGATGCCAATCTCGCTCAGGACCTTCGCACCACCCCCTACACCATAGAATTTCTCGAATATGATTGGAAATTGAACGGCCTTCCTCCTACCTCCCAATCATAGATCCGCCTCAATTCGTCGCCGTTTCCCCCATCGATCCCTATTTCCAACTCAGCCCTCCCTTTTTTTGTTATATTTTCCCTGAAGATGTAACGCTTATCTGGAAAATGGGACTGCCCCCTAAGAAGCCAAAAAGCTGAATTTTGCCTCCTTCACAATAAGGAAGCTTCAGCCGTATTTTCAAAACATTTATAATAGGAGATAGTTAACATGTCACAAAAATCAATTTTGCTGGGAGCGGCCCTTTCAGGATTACTTATTGCCTCGGGTTGCGCCCATTCGATGGACTCGATGTCAGGCGGGGAAATGGCCAAGGGTCAATGTCATGGGGTTAATGACTGTAAGGGCAAGGGTGAATGTAAAACGGCTTCCAATTCCTGTGAGGGGAAAAACGACTGTAAAGGTAAGAGTTGGATGAGCATGAGCAAAGCCGATTGTGACGCCAAGGCTGGAACGTACGTGGCAAAAGAAAGCTCACCGACTGGGGCCTACTGATGGCATGAACAAGCGACAACCAAACATAGGGGTGGGACTTCGTCCCACCCACTATCCGTATCTCGAGCCTCGTCCTCAGACGAGTGTTTCGTGGTTCGAGGCCGTGAGTGAAAACTATATGGACTCGAAAGGACGGCCGCTCGACATGCTGGAGCTGATCCGAAAAGATTACCCCGTCGCGTTGCATGGGGTTTCTCTCTCTATCGCTTCAACTGAGGGGCTTCGCCAGGAGTACTTGCACAATCTTCGCAACTTGGTTGAGCGGATTGATCCCTTCATCGTCTCGGACCATCTCTGCTGGACGGGCTTACAGCAACAAAACTTACACGATCTTCTCCCGATTCCCTTTACGGACGAAGCCCTCAATCTCATTGTCGACCATGTTGAGCAAGTGCAAACATATTTAGGTCGCCAAATCCTGTTGGAAAATGTTTCCACATACTTGCGCGTCCCTGAAGCCGACTGGGCTGAATGGGATTTCTTGAAGGAGGTAGCCAAACGCTCGGGTTGCGGGCTCCTCTTGGACTTGAACAATTTGTACGTCAATGCCAAAAATCATCAGTTTGATCCCAGCGTTTTCCTGGAAGCCATCCCCACGGATCTCATCGGACAAATTCATTTAGCCGGCTACACCGACATGGGCACTCATCTCTTTGATACCCATTCCAAGCCCGTGTATCCCGAGGTCTGGGAGCTGTTCTCCTCACTTATCGCACGTGCCCCTGAGCTACCCGTACTTATCGAATGGGATGAAGACATTCCTGAATTTCCACTACTCGAAGCCGAAGCGCTTAAAGCGGGTCACATTTGGAACTATCATCATGGCCAAACTCACACTCAACCAATTTCAGCACCTGTTTTCTCAGGCCTCTCTTAGACCAGAACACACAGGTGTTGACCCGATGCTTCTCAACGGGATCATGCCTGGAGGCACGCTCACCTCAGATACGGCCCTAGAGGTGTATCGTACCGGACACATTGTCCGCCTCACCGAGGCTTTGGGGGAAACATTTGAAGCTGTTTGGTGGGTGGCGGGAGATGAACATTATTTTGAGTTAGCCCAAGAATTTCTGCTGACACATTCTTCTACCTCCTACAATCTTTCCGATTTCGGAAAACGTTTTCCAGATTTCCTAGACAAAAGACAACCCTTTGCAGATCTGCCGTTTCTCGCTGATTTGGCTCGATTTGAATGGCTCTTCAAAGAGGTCTTTCATCTCCCTCCTCATGTAAGCCTTACTCCTGATCATTTTCACCAACAACCCTTATCAGGAAATCTACGCTTAACGTTTGGGCCGTCTTTCCGTCTATTTCGTTCGCCGTATGCAGTGTATGAGGTATGGAAACTGCGAGGAACCAGCCAGGACTCACTCCCAGCAAAGAATTGGGGAAACCCCCAATGGCTGTTGTGCTACAAACACCAACAACAGGTCTTTATCAAACACCTAAGTGAACCTGAATATTGGTTATTAGATCATCTTAGTTCTGGAGCTAGTATTGAGGAAGCCCTCGAACGGACCTTAGAAGATTTTCCTGACATCACAGCCACGACAGTTTCAGACGTTTTTGCGTTGATCAAACACACAGGTATCATAACTCATCTCAAAATGGATTTCCCAACCTAACTCCTCTTCCCCGCATTTTTGATGTCATCAAATCACTAACCATCATGCTTCAAGCCCTCCTCAAACCCATCAAAAATATCCTCCAACGGCGTCCAATCTTAGCGATCTTGGAGGTCACTTTGCGCTGCAATTCGGCTTGTGGCTATTGCGATCTCCCCCTCAATCATGGCCGATATGAAATGAGTCGGAAAGAAATCTTTCGTGTCTTTTCACATTTGTATGAGGAAGGGCTCCGAGTGGTGTTCGTGCAAGGTGGGGAACCCCTCTTAAGAAAAGATCTACCAGACATTCTGGATGATTTATCTTCTCTGGGGTTTACTATCAGTCTCATTACGAATGGAACCAAATTGACCGCGGCCCTCCTGTCGCGTCTAGCGCGTCAGTCCATCAGTCTTTCGATCAGCCTCGACACCTTGAATCGCAAACGATATCACCAAATACGAGGGGCCGATCAGCTCGCACTCGTCTTGAAAGGCATTGACCTCTTAAAAGAATACCCGCACCCAAAATATCTGACCTGCATTGTGAGTGAGGTCAATCGAGATGATGTGTTGGATGTGATCCACTTTGCTCGAAAACACGACATGATCCCTGTCCTAGGCGCGTATCATTGGGACGTCTCTCGTTACGGCAAACTCGATCTCACGCTTCAGTACCAAAAAGCTACCGCCTCAGCCGTTTTCCAGGAGGTCCTAAAAAAGAATATTGTTCCCAAAGGATATTTTCGTGATTATCTCAAAGACAATATCCGTTGGCTCAACGACCAACAACTTCCCACTTGCGATGCAGGACGGTACAGCATAGCGATTGATGCCTCAGGGAATGTTGCGCCTTGCCTCGCGTTACCTCACACTGGAAATCTTTTGTCATCGACCTTGTCTGAAATCTTGGACACGCTGGATCATACAACCATCCGACAATGCTCAGACCGTTCATCTTGCAATATGCTGTGTAGCCGAGTCGTAGGCTCCAATCTTCGTCATCCCCTTTCGGCCTTCCAAACGCCCACTGTTCTTCCGCAACCGACATCCGAGTTTACCCATGCTCATTAAATCTGGGGAACACGCTCATCTTGCCCAATTATTGACCTTCATGGTGCTGGGCGAACAACTCGCGCATGATTGTGCAAAGGCACAAGTTCCCCTGGCGTCTGAACGATGGATGCAAACATTTTTGGCTAGCCAAGCCAGGCAAGAGGGGTACCATGCCATCATATTTCAGGGTGCGATTCGTTGGCTGGCACCGAAAACGGCACAATCTTCAACTATCTCAGATCATATGAACCACTATAGGCACCTGATAGAAAAAGCCATGGTCCGACAGGATTTTGCAGAGACCATTCTGGCGGAACAAATAATTCTAGAAGGATTAGGCGAAGCGATCTTAAAAAAAATTGAGGTAGGGTTGGTCAAACGTGGTGCGCCCTTTCAAAAACTGAGACGTATGCTCATCCACCAAGAAGAAGCCCATTACCAATTTGGACTCCGTACACTCTCCAAGATGATCGAAAAAGAGGATGAATCATATGATGCGCTGCGTCATCGAACTCCGGAATACTTGCGATTAGCCAAGCTGCTTCTTTTTTCAGCTCAAGATGCGTTCCATTCACTCGACGAAGATCCCCAGGACTATTGGGATGAATTCCAGCACAACCTTCCTACCTGGTTCCATCCTGCTTCGTCACAGCAAGATCAAGCGCGATCTTCACCAGTGGCATTGTATACATACAAAGGAAAGAATCAGGAATCATGATCTGGGTGATCATTCCCACCTTCAATGAAGAAGCCGCCCTTCCTCAAACCCTGGCTTCGGTGTTCCAACAACATGGTGATTGCCAAATCATCGTGGTTGACGGAGGCAGCAACGACCGCACCCCAGATATCGTACGCGCACACGATCACATTACCTTTTTGACGGCACCCAAAGGCCGTGCCTCCCAAATGAATGTTGGGGCGAACTACGTGCTGACCCAGCAGACGTCATCTGAGGATTGGCTGTTGTTTCTTCATGCTGACACGCTTCTTCCTGCCCAAGCCTTCATGCAACTCCATCACTTGGCATCCAATCCGAGTTGGCAGGCAGGAGGATTTCAGCATCAATTTTCTGGCCAAGACTGGCGCCTTCGAATGATCTCCTGGCTAGATAATTTTCGATGCTATCACTCACAAATCATCTACGGAGACCAGGCCCTTTTTGTTCGAGCCGGGCTCTTTTACCGGGTGGGAGGATTCCCTCTGTTGCCCATGCTGGAAGATGTCCGTTTGTGCGAGCAACTCCTTCTACATACCACCCCCAGACTTTTAGCCTCCCCCGTAGTGACAGACGCACGAAAATTTATTCAAATGGGTATCTGGCGAAGCTTTTTTCGAGTACTCCTGATTATCCTTCATGTGGAATTTGGGCTTCCGACCTTTAGACCCGCATTTTTTGCCGATGTTCGCTAATACTTGTCATGGAACGTACCTGCTCTTTTGGCAAAACATCTCGCTGGCACGCCTAACCCGTCACAACATGTAATAACGGACAGAAGTCAGAAAAACCCAGCTTGATGGCCCTATGAAGTTGATCGTTTTTGCTGAAAAAAAATTCCCACAAACGCTCAAGAATTCCCGTGGCTCCAACCGATACCATTTGCATAGGAGAGACTATGAGCCACACAAACGGGCCTCTAACTCACACAGACGACCTTCCAAGCTTTCTTCAGGATTTTGAAGACGCCGATCTACAACGCTACACCTGTTTCGCCAGTGAATTCCGTGACCAACGGATGGAATCAGGGGCCATGGCCGAAGCTGGATTCTGGAATACGGTCGTCAACCTCTGTATTGATGAACGGATGCGGCGGGATCAAGACATTCGTCGATTAGAATACATGTATCGGACAGGCGTAGATCCAGAGCACTACGAGTAAGTCTCCTTCCTGCCTCTAGACAGTCCTCACGGATTTTCCTTCTCCAATGCCTTCAAACGCTCTTCGGCTTTCCGGGCCACGGGACTTTTCGCATGATCACGAATGATGCGTTCATACAATTCACGGGCATGCGTGTGATTCTGCTGTTGCTCTTCAAATTGGGCCGTTTCAAATGCTTGTTGCGGATCTTCCCCACAGGCTATGAGAACACCTAACACCAGGCCGAGGCCAACCCACCGGCCATACATCTTCAAACTTAAGGACAAAAGATCACGCAAGGAGTTTTTGCTCACCAGAAGGCCTCCCAGGCTAAGGAACTAATTCCAAATCACCGATAAACTTATTCATGTCAACACAATTCTTATAAATAATTTATACCATCAGAAAGGTTCGATGGCCTATGCATGCTGAAGATGAATTGATCGATGCCCTGAGAAGCTTTAACGACTGTGAGATTCGGGTCTATACTCGATTTGCCACAGAATGGCGTGATCAACGCATTACCGAAGGTTCACCTGCAGAAGTCGCGTTTTGGAATTCTCTCATTTCCTTAATGGTGGAAGAACGACACCGACGCAAAGAAGAAGTCCGTCGCCTCGAAACCATGCTTCAGACCGGTCGTGACCCAGAACCCTAAAGGTCTCTCACTCAACCAGGCATCGGACGCTTCCCTTCAATTCAGGCTTATCTCCCCAAGAGTCTTCTTAGGCTTCTTCGACAACCTTTTCGTACAACACTTTCGTGCGTTGAGCAATCGCTCTCCAGCTAAAGAACGCTTCCGCCCGACGGCGACCAGCTTCGCCCATCGGTTGGCGCAGGGCTGGGTCACGTATCAGTTGATTCAAACGCTCCGCTAAGTCCTGTGCAAACTGATCAGGATTCTTGGGAGAAAACGGAGCGTCCTCATATTGATCCAGCGCCACCAAAAAACCGGTTTCATCCTCAAGCACCACTTCGGGAACTCCCCCTACCGCTGAGGCCACCACGGGCACTTCACAGGCCATGGCTTCCAAGTTGATAATCCCAAAGGGTTCATAAATCGAAGGACAACAAAACACCCCCGCATGCGAATACAATTCAATGAGACTCGGTTTATCCAGAACATCTTGAATCCAATATATCTGTTCACGATGAGCAGAGGCATGTTCCAAGGCCTCTTTCATTTCGGCAGCAATGGCAGGGGTATCAGGTGAACTCGCACATAAGACGACTGGAATATCTGGATCCAAATACGATAAGGCTTTCAATAAATAGATAATTCCCTTTTGACGAGTAATCCGCCCCACAAACAACACGTAGGGTTGACCGGGAGGAATGCCATAGCGGGGCAATACTTCATGACTTTCTACTTTCGTAAATTCATGAAGATCGATGCCATTATGAATCACATGCACGCGTTGTTCCTGAACGTCGAACAATTTGAGAATGTCGGCCTTGGTCCCTTGCGACACGGCAATGACGGCATCCGCCATTTCCAGCGCCGTTTTCTCAACCCATAACGAAAAATCATATCCCCCGGCTAATTGTTCCCGTTTCCACGGACGAAGCGGTTCCAAGGAATGCGTGGTCACCACCAAGGGAATCCCATAATTCAACTTGGCGAAAATCCCGCCTAACATGCTATACCAGGTATGGCAATGTACCAAATCGGCATCCAGCCCATCGGCATTCATTTGCCAACATCGCTGTACCGCCCCAAACACGGAATGTAAGGGCTTTGGCGCCCCAAAGGGCACCCCTCCAAGAGGAAACCCACGAACCTTCAGATTCCCCTGATCGACATGCTGATCTCCAAAACACCGCACTTCCACCGGAAGTATGTGGGACAACTCCCGACTTAAATACTCCACATGCGCCCCCGCCCCACCATAAGTGTAGGGAGGAAATTCATTCGTCAGCATCAGAACTTTCATGATAATGGAATTCCAATTGAACAATATCTAGACATGGATTGCCTACCTTAATAGAAAACCCTCAGGAAGTCATCTAGGATTTAATAACAGAATAGGAAGAATGTATCCTGTTAAAAAAATGGAGAGAAAGTTGTGGGACAAGCAAAGAATGAGAACAGGAGATTTCACTTCTTTTTCTTTGGTTTCTTTGAGCGAACCGCGGCAGCATAAGAGCGCTCAGCCCAGACCTTGGCCTCTTCAAGGTCATCAAAGATGTCCTCCGGTGCCACGTAGTAAGACATATTAAAAGCCTTCCCCTGTTTCTCGTATGAAAATTGTTCCAACTCCCGTTCGGTAAAGTATTGGGCAATGGCCCCGTCGGCTTTAAGATACAACACATCATCCGCAACCAACCCAAACATTAACCCCTTGTAAAATATCCCGTACCCTCCAAACATGCGGCGCGGTTGAATAGATCCGAATTCACTAAAGACTTCTTTTAAATATTCAACGTAATCGCTCATATGTTACGCCTCAACACAAAGTCAGAAACAAAAAATGGTTCTTCTTGGCTGACAAGCTAAGCCTCGACAATATCAGGTTTCAAACTCGTTACGAACGCGGCAACATCGTCGCATTCCTGTTTCGGGACGTGTAAGGCCTTCATCGTGGCACCAGCATGTTCGAGAAAGATGGACCAATCACCTTCACTAATTTTCATACCCTTATGAGTGAGCTTCATGTTACGGCCAGTGTAATACATCGAACCGCCCGCGCTCGCACACAAATAATCGATAAGGAGTTGATGCTCCCGAGCCATACCGTCTTCTCCGCGATTCTTCCAGAATCGACCCAATTGCGGGTCGGCTTGCATGCGGGGGAGCAAATCATTCGTAAACGCCACGATACCCTCATACCCACCTAAACGTTCATACAGCGATGCCTCAGCCATTCCTTACTCCTTTTCTTACAAATTAGTATTTCGAAACAGAAAGGGTCAGTAGACCCCTGAAACAATGTCACCAACAACCGTTTGTTTCATCCGAATTTGAGTATTTTTTCAAGAAGCTGTTCATGAAGCTTCCGTTTTACATCGTGAGGGTCGTTCATGGATTCGAACGATTCAATCACCCTATTGATCACATGGCGATTCAAAAATTCCAGTGGGTTTCCCATCTAAACTGAGCTGATTCCTCTTTTGCCAATATTCTTCGATTCCTGCTTCGCCCCGATTCTCAGCCCACTTGGAAAGTACGCGGCGGTCTTCAACAAAATTCATGAAGGGCACGGCATACCCGCATGAGGTTTGAACCAGGTCGATAGATAGCAAGAAGTATTGTCGTGTCCCGAGTGTGGAAGGCAACTGAGTTGAAAATTCTTTCCAACGAGCATCCCTCGGATGAAAAACTTGCGCCCTACCATAGACACGAAGAATTTGTGGCGGCCCTTCAAAGGCACACCACATCATGGTCATTCGATTAGTTGCGGACACATGTGCGGCGGTTTCATTCCCACTCCCGGTCAAATTCATCCAGAGAATTTCATTTGGGCCAAGCACCCGAAGAGAATCTTGCCCCTTCGGTGAAAGATTGATTCTTCCATCCGGCGCAGCCGTGGCCACAAAGAAAACTTTTTGCGAGCCGATAAATTGACTCAGTTCATCACTCAGCTCTGGAAATTTATCAGACACAATAACTCTACCTTTACTTTATATTTCCCCTAAGGCAGTCCATTCTTTAGATCATCGTCAAAGAAATACTTTCGCCCAAACGATCTCTGCTGTTTAGCTTAACAATTATTGGAAAGACTGTATAATTTTTGGAGCTATGATTTAGATGCCCGGGTTCGTCCCGGCAGCCGAGGCCCTTTTGTTTCGGCAAAAGGACCCAAAACCATTGACGCCCAGTTCGGCTTCATTAGATTGGGCGGACCTAGGAAATGGAAGGGCGAGCCAACTCGCATGGCTCAAACAAGGCCCGCCAAAAAATTAGAACCGTCCGCCCACAGAGCCGAACAGCAGGCGTCGGTCAGGGAAGGAACGGAAAAGGAAGACGTAAGTTTCGGGGTTATTTTTGAAGGCAAGTTATCCAATCACGCAATTCGCTTTAGGCTTCACTCAACTATCCCAAAGCGAGACCATCCACGGTCATATTGCCAGACCTGACCCCGAGCACAGCTGGTGGTTAGAACATAACCCCATTCGGGTTAGCCACCAAGAACAATTTCATCACCGTATTTGGGCAGCACCTCAACAAGCACTTCGCCACAATAGCGACCGTAATCAATAGCATTTGCACCAGAAAATTCCCTGGCAATCGAATACATAAATATGTCTGCAATGTCTAACATAACGGGTTTCTTGAGTACTGCATGCTCAATCGGCAAATAAGAAGGACCGTCTGTGTTATCAACTACCAGCTCTTTTGCTACCGATATCCACTGTAATGACTTTGAGAACCAGGGAATCCTAGTATTTTCCCTATCCAAGAAGATTTTTCGAACCTTCATGCCTGGATCGGTTCTTCGTATCACCATATTCCAATAAGGTAAATTCTTAGGTCTGGGTATAATTTTCGGATCCTCCGGTACGATTCTCTCCCATGGATCCAAAAGGCCTGCGATCCTAAAAAATGCCCAAAGCTGTAACCATTTTTCATTAATTTCATGAACCAAATCAGAGTGCCCATTTTTCCCTTTGAGCCGAAACTTCTTTGGATAATGTGACTTCGGTACATACGCCAAAAGGTATTTTGGAGCAAATCCAGAAACAGTCTCTAAAATGTCCCCACATAGAGATACTGCACCCTCATATGATAAGTGTGCCCACCCACTTTTGGCGCGAGCATGCTCGCTAAATAATTCTCGAGAATGAACGACCAAGTTACTCTTCCCGTTATGGAACAATTTTATCTGCTGAAGCTTTGATTCAACCTCAGCGACGTGGGATTCAGGAACAAGAACCAAGCCGTAAAATGAACCAACGTCACTGGAACTGCCGTCTCCATATGCAACATATGTTTCGGTCAACGGAAATGTAAAATCAGGCATAAAGCGACACTTTTGCTAGACATGCTGTTCTGCTTTGTCACGCTCGAACGGAGTCCAGGCCTAGGTGGTGGGTCGGAGGTCCGTCAGTTCATGTCCCGAATCAGGCCGCTGAATGGGCCAAAGAAAGGTCCAAACCCTGGCCTGAATGCAGTTGACTGTTAATTAATTGATACGCTCCCTGAAATATTTAAACGTGGAGATAGTTTAACATTCATTGAAATAAGACAAGGGAAGGATAGATTCCTGCTAAACTACCATGGGAATAACTAAACTGGAGAGTAATCCTGCCTTGGACGCGGCTGAGTCCTTGGCCATATGACCCTCTGGCGAACTTGTTTGAGCGGAGCGAGTTGTTCGCCATATTGATTTGGACAGGGAGGAAGGTACCCCCAACGGGGCCGCGCCCGGGCGGAAATGGCTTTACCCACTTTGGCTGAAACAAAAGTGGGTCGTCGTGCGGAGACGAAACCCCGCATTACAGACCCCCCCTTAGAAGCGCACGTGCGTCACATTGATTTTCCTGAACGACTCTCGGTCAGGTTCAATCAGGTGGTGGGCTGTCATACTTCAATCCCGTAGCCGAACCCAATCATGCCTGCCCAGCTCCATGCACCGATTCCTGATAGTGGGGCAGTCGAAATGAGAAACAGGCCCCTTGCCCTACAACACTTTCACACCAGATCTCACCCCCTACTTTCTCAATCAAGTCCTTGGCAACTGCTAAGCCGTACCCTGCTGAAGGCTCTCCATCCGTGGGTTTAGGAGTGAGTGTTGTCCCATGCTGAAATAGCTTAGCCTGGTCTTCTTGGCTCAGGCCCGGGCCTTCGTCGCGGACACGACAGACCACCCAATCCTGTTGAGCTAGGACTTCAACCCAGATACGCTTTCCTGGTGATGAGTACTTCACCGCATTCGAGAACAGATTATCAAGAACGGCGGCAGTCGCGACCCGATCAGTCCAAACGGGAGGAATATCCCCAGGTGCTTCCGAGAGACACCGAATCTGCTTGTGATCCGCAATGCGTTGATAAAAAATACGGAACCGCTGGGCCATGATCGGCAACTCCACCTTT
>JAJDBR010000196.1 GCA_029261275.1 Nitrospirales bacterium | reverse complement strand
CTTCGGCCCTATGTGTTTGTGTTTCTTGGGGTCTCATTTTATGTTGCACAGCAACTGTTAGGTTGGAGGAGAACCGGTCGGTTGTTTGGCATCACATGGGCCACCGCCTTTATCTGTGAATTTTCGTCGACACGGATTGGGATCCCCTTTGGAGACTATTTTTATACGGGTTCGACAGTGGGCCAGGAACTCTACATTTCCAATATTCCCTTTATGGACTCCCTCTCCTTCGCCTTCCTATTATTTGCCAGTTACTGCATGGCTCTTGTTTTTGTGCTTCCACATGCGAAAATGGCTGAGCCACGTGGGTGGGACTTTGGCGCCAGGCTGAGGACCTCATGGCCTGTGATCGGATTAACGGTGGTCTTCTTCACGTTTTCTGATGTCATTATTGATCCGCTGGCCTTGCGGGGCGATCAATGGTTTTTGGGTCAGATCTATGGATATTCAGATGAGGCCCTCTATTTTGGGATCCCGTTAGCCAATTTTGCCGGATGGGCCGTCGTCGGGCTTGCGACCCTTTTTGTCTACCGGTGGCTTGAGCGAGGGGTCTTTAAGGCTGAGTCCGTTCCCCGAGAAGTGGTCAGGCGAGAATTATTCCTGGGCATTGGCTTATATTACGGCGTATTAGCGTTTAACTTGGTTTTGACATTTTGGATTGGGGAAGTCCTCATTGGGATCGTCGGCTGTTTTATTTTTACGCCTCTGACCGCAGTTCTTCTCGTCACCCTATGGAGAGAGCAGACCCTCTCGAGGGGTCACGAGGGTTTAACCTCGTGACATCGAATGATGCTACGAGATTCAACTTCATGGCCTGCCCTCGCTTGAGGCTATGACCACAAGGCCGGTATGATGCAACTATGAAGGGATTTTTTATTCGATGCGGAATTACGGGGTTCGCTGTCCTGTTGGCGAGTCAAATTATTTCCGGTATCGAAATTCTTAGTTTTGGCTCAGGTGTGGCCGCGGTCGTGATTCTGGCGTTTTTGAATGCCATTCTTCGTCCCATCCTTTACCTGCTCTCAGCGCCGTTTATATTGGTGACATTGGGTTTTTTCATGGTGCTGATCAATGCGTTTTTACTCTATCTGGTAAGCGGGATGGTCAAGGGCTTCCTGGTTTCCGGGTTTTGGCCAGCGGTTGGGGGTGCCATTCTGATTAGTATCGTGAGCGGTATTCTCAATCTGTGGATTTCCGAACAAGGCCGTATAGAAATGGTCACCCGTCCACAAACAGGACGAAAAATTCGGCATATCAATTAATTCATCTCGAAATGAGTCGCTTTTCTCCTTGCATGAATGCTTGAGAACCAGTCACCAGTGCCTGGACTGAAAAAAATCGAAAATTATTATCTTTTGAATTCTGAAAAGTCGAAACATATTATGGTGATAGAGAGGAATCTCATGAATGGCTAACCGTCTTGAATCAACTTTGCCGACGGCACGGCAAAGTACTCTGCAGAAAATATTGACATCCGCAGTCAATGAGGTCGGGATGGAGGCCGCCCTGGTGGCCATTATGGCTCATGATGGGGCTCCTCTTATTGAGCAAGTGTCCCGAGGGTTTTCTCCACGAGAAATTCGAGCCATTCTTCGGGCGTTGTCCCTAGAAGAATTAAAGAGTGTCAGTCCGAAAAATTCGAGGGAAGAGACAGAACTCAGTAGTGTGCTTCGTGTGCGGATGGTGACACCAGGGACCAAGGTGGCCCTCGCTCTTCCATTGAAATTTGGGGGACGGGTCTATGGGACCCTCGTTCTGGCCAGGCGGGAAAATGTGGCGCTGACAAAGCGAGAAAAAACCACTCTCTCAACGAATGTCAATTTTATCACCGCAGAGTTGAAAAAGGCTGGCCTCTTTGGCTCCTCCGTCCTTTTGGGGGATCCCGTAGTAGCCAGTGAACCGCTGAGTGTTCCTGCAAGTGAAGGACAAGAAGTGGCGGTGGCTCGGACCTATACGAATGCTCAGGTGCAGGAACGTATTGCCAATATATTGACGGAAATTGATGACGATCTTTCCTTTGACCGTGGCTGGGTAACGATTTACGATCCGTTGCTGGCATCATTGGAGGTATTAGGGGTTCTTGGTACTCAAAAACGTGATCTGAGTCCGGGGCAGCAGCTTTCTTTGGATGACTCAGCCTCTGGCTGGTGTGTTCGTCATCGAAAAGCCAGGAGTGATAATAATTTGGCCTCGACTCAGGGCCGTTTCCATGACTATAAACAATTATTTAAGGATAAATTTACGTCGACGATCGTCGTCCCATTTTTCGTCAGAGGGAGAGTGGCTGGGACGCTCACTTTGGCCTCAAAGAGTCCTAACCAGTTTGATCATAATGGCAACGACCTGAAAACCCTGGAGTCTGTGACGTCAAAACTCCTGGAATTATTTGAGGACCCGTCCTGTCACCTTTCCGTCATGGACCCAGCCCCTGTTCAATCTGAACGACCGGCTACCAAAGGTGGAAATGTGTTGCCAGTTCCACCTCCAGAAGGGGGAGATGTGCGAAAAGAAGAACGGCGAACGGCTCTCCACGAGGTGAGTTCGTTTCTGGCCACGGAAATTCGAGAACCCATTGGGTTTATTCGGGCTCAGTTGGAAGAAATTACCACGGACTCGGAACTAGATTTTGACTCCCAGACCCGCGTGGAAAACGCCATGCGGGATATGATCCGAATGGAAACCGTTATCAATGAGATTTTGGACTTTGCCAAACCATTGGAACTTGATCGAAAAATGTGCCGGGTTCAGGACATGCTGGAGGAGGCGTTTTCCTTGGTATCGACTGATTTGCGGGTGAATCGTATTGAAGTCGTCAAAAAAGTGCCTGCTCGGCTAGCTCAGGTAAAGTGGGATGAAGGAAAAATGCAACATGTCTTCTTGTGCATTTTTAAAAATGCCATTGAAGCCATGTCCCCAGGTGGTCATTTACGTGTGGAAGTGATGTTAACCCGGGCCCGTAAGCCGGAACTTCAAATTGTGATTGCTAACGACGGAGTCCCTATCCCTGTAGAACTTGTGGATAAAGTCTTTGAGCCCTATTTCACGACCAAACGCTCAGGAACGGGATTAGGACTGGCCACAGTGAAAAAAGTCGTGGAAGAACATCAGGGACAGATCAGGATTGCCAGTGAGCCCGATAAGGGAACGACACTTACCATATTGATGCCAGCTCCGAAGCCCAGGACCCCCTATCGTTCTCGTCGGCCGGTCCGCCGAACCAGTGGTGGGGATTCATAGGTCCTCAATTTAGATTCTTAGCCATTTTTGCCTACAGGCTTGACACCACCGTCTATTCTGCCTAAGATTCCGCTCTTCCGTTGAACATTGAAGATCACATGAATACATTGTGACCATTTTCTATTGTTAACCCGTTATAACTAACAAAGGAGCGGTCTTATGAAAGCGATTGGAATTATTCTTGGAACGGTAGCCGTGAGTTGTTTGACCATATCAATGGCTTTTGCTCAAGCGAAGCCACCGGCTCACCCAGGATACCCCGCCCAAGGGAAGTCTCCTGTTACTGGCCAATCAACGGCAAATGATCCAGGACAGTCAAATGCAGTCGGTGGTGCCACTCTCGAGGCCTCCCAAGACACGGCGACGAAGGCTGCCATGAATGATGTGACCGATGCTAATCGTGCACGGATTAAAAAATCCATGGGCGCTGGGCGATTACCAGAAACTGATACTATGAACACAGTACCCATCAATCCAGCTGGGGCAAAATCAACGGTCATCAATTAAGAAATTCGATTTTCTGTGTTTTACGAAAAAGGGTGCCAATGTTGGCACCCTTTTTTTGTCTTTTTTTGCTGAATAGAACCGTGGAGAGAATTCCTACAGAACTTGCCAGGATAATAAAGGATAAAATTCGCTCGGAAGGCCCGATGACCTTTCGAAATTTTATGTCCTCGGCGCTTTTTCATGAAACCCATGGGTTTTATACGCAGGCTCCAGCTATCGGGAGTTCTGTTGGACCTTTTGACACGAGTGCCAAGTTTACGAGTTTTGCGTTTGGAGTGGCTCAAGCCATTACCCAAGCAGCTAATTGTCTTGGTGGATCGATTCGAGTCCTGGAAATCGGAGGAGGAACAGGTCAATTAGGGATGGGTATTATTTCGTTTCTCTCCGTTCCTCACGAATATATGGTTCTTGAAACTAGTCCTGGTTTACGAGCTCAGCAGGCAAAAGGAGGATTAAATGTCCTTGAGACATTAAAAGGACTTGAGCCAACCTCCACAGTCGTGTTTGCCAATGAAGTATTGGATGCGTTGCCGGTTCATAGGGTCATGGGATTAGCAAATGACCAAGTTTGCGAATTATTCGTTGATCTGGATGAGGATGGAGAATTGTGTGAACAGCTGGGTGATCTATCAACACCAAAACTACGGCAACGTTTACAAGACGAACATATTCACCTTGGGCGAGGGCAAATTGCAGAATTGTGTTTAGAAATATCGTCGTTTTTTCAAGAACTGGAGCGGATCGTCAAGCCAGGCTATATTATTTTTGTGGACTATGGTGACAAGGCGTCAAATATCTATTCATACCGTCATCGCAATGGGACATTACGTTCGTACTATCAACAACAACAGATTCATGACCCATTTTTTGCCATTGGACAACAGGATATGACTGCTGATGTTGATTTTACTGCTGTCATATCTGTGGCCGTGTCTTTAGGGCTCGAGGTAGCTGGGTGGACGACACAGAGAGAATGGCTGACGAACGTCGGTATTCAGAATTATGTTGGGACTGGGAAGGATGTAGGTGCCAGGCAGCAGGAAGTTAATCTTTTAACGGGAGAAGCCAGCTTAGGGAGTGCGTTTGATGTGCTGATGTTTAAAACCCATGGATTACCAGATGGTCCTGGTCTCCATCCTGTCACATAAAGGAGCCTTGTCAAAATTCTAGCAGGTCTGACAATTTTCACCACAATCTTCTTGGGAGCAACAGAAGCTGATGTCAAATCAGGCTGAGTATTTCGACCTTTCGATGGTGTTTCCCCCAATATGTCGTGAACCGTTATCATTTTTTTATTTCTTGTGAACCCACAAAATACATGTCTCCTCTTTTTTTTTTCTACAAAATGTTGTAGACTCCATAAATTCATTTAAGTAATTTGTAATCTCTCTTCATTTTTCCGCAGTCATACACACCCCATACGTTAGTTGTTTTTCAATGTCCGCATGTTCTGTGGCATGCAAGCTGCACACACTCACCTATTGACAACATGGGAAGCAGGAGGCTTTCAAAGGAGGGAGAGTTATGAATTGTGCACGATGTAATGGGCTCATGGTGGTTGATGATTGCTTGGACGTAAAAGGTGGCATGGGAGAACTCTGGATCCGAGCGTACCGATGTATCATGTGCGGGAATCTTATGGATCCTGTTATCAATCAACATCGTACCACTCCAGTGCAGGCTCAAGTGCTTCCGTTTCGGAAACGGCTGCGAAGAGCTCCCCGAACTCCAGTTGCTCGTTTAACCGCGTAGAATGTGTGCCTGAAAAACAGGCGCTGAAAAATGTAGTGTCTCGTAGGCGAAATTTGTCTCGAGTTTAGAAGGATGCCTGTGAGACGAGATTTGGAGACCCTGTCAAAATTGTGATTATTCTCTTGGCCCTTCTGACATATCTCAGGCGAGTTCGTTAACGACCAGGACGCTTGTTGAGGTCAGGATTGATTCGTTCTACCCCCTCACAGTATTTGTTTCTTTTTTCTCAAATCACCAAGTCCGTTTGAGTTTGCCTCCCGAACCTGGTTAAATCACGACCGTGATTCTCCCCGAGACGATGGCACGGATGGTCTGCCTCGTTTTCATCCATTGTTCGTCTTTCCCAACTAACTCCCAGTGAAGGATGTTGCCGGCTGGTGACTGCTGACCAAATTTTTCTCATCAGTCTTCTTGGCGTTCTCGTGGTGTTCTTTGTCTGGGAACGGTGGCGGTATGACCTTGTTGCACTTGCGGGGTTATTAATAACGACACTGTTGGGATATATTCCCGCCGATAAAGCGTTTTTAGGGTTTGGTCATCCTGCGGTGGTGACCGTTGCAGCCGTGCTGATTATCAGCCGGGGATTGAGTAACGCTGGAGCGGTAGAGTTTCTTGCCCACTATATTAAGGGGGCCACTTCTTCCCCGACATTGCATGTGGTGGGGTTATCCTCATTGGGTGGTTTGCTTTCCACCGTCATGAATAATGTTGGTGCATTGGCGTTGCTGATGCCGGTGGCGATTCAATCGTCTCTTGACGCGAAACGATCGCCGGCTGTCGTATTAATGCCCTTGGCCTTTGGCACGATTTTGGGTGGCATGGCGACATTAATTGGCACACCGCCGAATATCATCATTGCCAATTATCGGGCAGAAATTACAGGGCAACCCTTTGGCATGTTCGATTTTTCTCCAGTTGGTGGGGTGGTCGCTGTCGCCGGAATTATTTTTGTGGCTTTGATCGGTTGGCATTTCATTCCCATGGCCCGTCGATCCAAAAATGCGCCCCAAGACTTATTTCATCTTCAAGAATATCTCACCGAAGTCAAAGTCCCTGAAGATTCCAAGGCGATTGGCAAATCTCTCTCGGAATTGGAGTCGGCCACCGAGGATTCCGATGCGTTAATTATTGGCCTCATTCGAGGGGAACAGTCTATTCGGGGTGCAGCCTGGCGTGAGCATATTCAGGTGGGTGACGTCTTGGTTTTGGAGGCTGGGCCTCAAGGGATCAAAAAATTTGTGTCGGCATTGGGATTGGAATTAACTGGAACTCAACCTAAAGAGGATTTGCAGGAATCAGAGCCCCCCAAAAAATCTCCAGGAATGAAGGATGAGATGTTATTAGAAGCGGTGGTACCTCCGGATCGTTCTTGGCTCGTGGGGAGATTGGCCGGGACCTTAAAGCTTCGAAGCCGGTTTGGTGTGTCGTTATTAGGCGTCTCCCGGCAGGGGACACCGTACCGAGGTCGGTTGAAAGAATTTCGGTTCAAGGCTGGGGATGTGTTGCTCCTGCAAGGCGAGAAAGAAGTCGTGTTAGAGGTGATCGGTTCTTTAGGATGTTTGCCCTTAGCCGAACGCGGGATTCAATTGGAGAAATCCGGCCAAGCATGGCTGGCTGGCGGTCTGTTTGGCGTCGCACTGGCGAGTGCCATAATGGGGGTGGTGTCGTTACCAATCGCATTAATTTGTGCGGCTTTGGGCATGGTTCTTCTGACGGTGGTCTCTCCGCGGGATGTCTATCATACGATTGATTGGCCGGTGTTGGTGTTGTTAGGGGCCATGATTCCTATTGGTGGAGCCCTTGAACAAAGCGGGGCCACAACCGTACTCGCCCAATTTCTTGTGAACGTCACGACCGAGTATTCTCCGATTGTCCTCTTAGGTTTGATCATGGTGTTCACGATGCTCCTATCAGATATCATGAACAATGCCGCGACTGCTGTCGTCATGGCTCCATTTAGTTTCGCGGTGGCTCAGAGCCTTGAAGTCAATGCCGATCCATTTCTTATGGCTGTGGCCATCGGCGCGTCTTGTGCATTTCTCACGCCCATTGGCCATCAAAATAATTTATTGGTGATGGGCCCGGGTGGCTATCGCTTTGGAGATTACTGGCGAATGGGATTGCCGCTGGAAATCATCATTCTTGCCGTGTCGCTTCCTTTGTTAGTCCTATTCTGGCCCCTCACAGGGTAGGCTTCAAACGAGTTTTCGAAAAAAAACTTTTATGGCTTTTCCGTTTAAAACCAAATCGACACCCAAATCCTCACTCTTCTTAAGGCGAGTGGTCTACATGCCCTCGGATTTGGATCCG
>JAJDBR010000195.1 GCA_029261275.1 Nitrospirales bacterium | reverse complement strand
GAGGAGCATCAGAGGCGAGAGCCATCGCTGGCTGAGATCGAACCTTTGAAAGTTCAGCAACCGAGGTTGTCACAGATGGGGGTTGAGATGGTGCTTCAGAACATTGGATTTGTGTGAATCCAAGTAATCCCAAGAGGATCAGGGCACAGATCCTCTGCCCTGTGTGTTTCTCTTTCTGTTGCCCTGATGTGCCGAACTTCCTCATGAACGACTCCTTATTCTGACACTGTCGGTTGTTGCCATGTCATTCCCAAGTGGCGCAAATGAGATTTTTATTGATGAGAGCACATGCAATGATATCTTATCATCTCCGAGCTTATGCGGGGAATATACGGGCAAAGGACGAAAAATCAATGTCGGTGTTTAGGGGGTAGGCTTATCAGGAGCTTGACTGAGACGGACACCCTGATCAGTGCCGGTAATAACGAGAGAGGTCATGTGGACAAAGAGGCCGCATTCAACCACGCCTGGAAGCAGGAGAAGAGTGGCTTCGAACGAAGCCGGGTCGGCAATCTGAGGAATGTGTAGGTCCACAATATAATGTCCATTGTCAGTCAAAAATGGTGATCCCGTCTGTTCTCGTCGAGGTGCTGGCCAGCCCATCTTTTCCAAATGCCGTTGGGTGGTTGCCCAGCCGAAAGAAAGAATTTCTACGGGTAACGGAAAGGGTAGGCCAAGATGGGGCCGTTGTTTGGCTTCATCCACAATGACAATAAATTGCTTGGCGGCTCGTGCCACGATTTTCTCCCGGAGCAACGCTCCACCACCACCTTTGATGAGATTCAGTTGCGGATCAACTTGGTCGGCCCCGTCCACAGCCACATCGATATCCCAGGGCTCATCGTGGCCTAACAAAGGAATGCCTAGTTGCGTGGCGTAGGTTGCGGTGGCTTGAGAGGTTGGCACCCCTCGAATACGTAACCCGTCTTGGACGCGGGTGCCTAAGGCTGTGAGGAAATGGTGAACGGTTGAGCCGGTGCCCAATCCGAGAATCTGCCCGTCTTGAATATATTCAACGGCTTTCTGGGCGGCTTGAGCTTTGTGTTGATCAGGTGTGAGAGAAGTTGTCGAAGATGACACAGGGCAATCTCGTTAGGCGGTTATGCTGGCGGCAACTGAAGCGGCACCGAGAATACCAGTGTGAGGATTTAAAATGACGCGGACGGGGATTTTGCCGAGCAATCGTTTATAGCGGCCCTTGGCTAAAAATGATTTCATGAACGTTTCATCCTGGAGTGCGGGCAAAATCTTGGGCGCGATGCCTCCACCAATATAGACGCCTCCCATGGCCAAGGTTTTCAATGCCATATTTCCAGATTCGGCTCCATAGATCGAGACAAACAGTTGGAGCGCATTTTTGCAAATATCAGGTTTGCCTTCAATCCCAGCCTCGGCGATTAATGAGGCAGGATCGCCGGTGGGAAGTTTTTCAGCAAACCAGGTCGGTTCATTTTTCTGCGTATCGCGCAGGAATTGATAGATCAAATGTAAACCAGGACCAGACAGCACGCGCTCATAACTCACATGCAAATAACTGGTACGCAAATATCGCAATAATTCGATTTCCAAATCATTGTTAGGAGCAAAGTCGGCATGCCCACCCTCAGAGGGACAAATTTGATAATCCTTCCCGGTCCACACAATCAACGATTCTCCCAAACCCGTCCCGGCAGCAAGGAGGACTCGGGTGCCATCAGGAGGTGGAGACGGGGCATTCGGATTCAGATCTTCAATTTCGTCAGGTTCTAGGAAGGGCAGGCCGTAGGCCATGGCTTCTAAATCATTCAATAACTTGACCTGTGGAATGTTTAAAAATTCGGCGAGCTTGTCGCCTTCAATCGTCCACGGAATATTGGTGGTTCGACAGATATTATTGAGCACAGGACCTGGTACCCCAAAACAGGCGGCGGTTATTGGGGTCAGGGAAGGGGAAGGACTTGAATCGACGTCTTCCTCCTCTTCTGACAGGTCATCAGAATCAGGTTCTGTGGCTTCGGGTTCTTCCAGGAATTCCGTCAGGACTTCTTCGAGGGATTCGTAATCAGCCGTCCAAACGGTATCTTCCCGGATTGGGTCGACCCGTCCTTTGTCCCAATCATAGAGGGCCAAGTTGATCTTGGTTCCACCAATATCACCAGCAAGAATCATAAATTTCTCAATCTAATAAATAGATGAAATAGGGCAATTACACTGAATCCACCATAGCCTAGATAAAATCGTCGAGGCAAGGGAAGTTGTTGTGTTCTGCAGAGACGTTAAGATGAGATGTCTGCATTTGCCATGGCCTGGTGAGCAGCTATTAGGAGCATTGACATCATTGATTTCAATGGTTATGATGATATCATAAAAAAGGAGGTGTCTGATGGGCAGTATTACCATTCGGAATTTACCAGACCAGTCGAAAGAAGTTTTACGTGTGCAGGCCGCCAAGAGCGGGATTTCCCTAGAAGCCTATGTCAGGAACATTCTTGAAGAGGCTTCAGGTCTTGATGCAGACAAGAAGATTAACATTTTGGAGTTGGCTCAAGGCTATTTCGGTTCGCGAGGCGGGGTCAATCTTGAACTACCCAAGCGAGGGTCCCATCGTCGTTCAACCCACGTAGCCTCATGATTATTCTCGATACCAATGTCATTGCTGAACTGATGCGTGAGGATCCAGATTCGCATGTCGCTGCCTGGATCCAGGGAATGGCTGTACAAAAATTAGCACTGACCGCTATCGCTATCGCTGAAATTTTGAGGGGAATCGAACGGTTGCCGAAAGGCAAGCGTCGCGAAAAGCTGGAGCAATCTTTCAAGGAATTTATCCAAAAGGGGTTTCGCGGACGTATTTTCCCATTTGATGAAGAGTCGGCCTATTTGTATGGAGGAATAGCCACAGGTCGGGAGAAAGCAGGCTTATCGGTTGATCCTGTTGATCTCATGATTGCTGCGATTGCCAAAAAACTTCAAGCCTCAATCGCGACACGAAATATCAAAGATTTTGAAGGCTGCGGCCTCACCCTCATCAATCCCTGGCACTCTCTTGAAGTAAACGGTGGGTCTCTTCAAAAGAGTAAGCGCGAATAGGCCCAATCCTGGACCAGCCTGAATGGAGGGCTCTGGTTCACAGTTTGCCGATGTCTATTGGGAATCCATCTTGGGCTTTCCCGGAAAAAACTTTGTGAGGCGAATGTATTGAGGGAATTTTCAATTCTCGTGTCGATCTGGTTTTCTATGTTGCCGGGTTTCGCCCCGGCAGGCGAGCCACTTTTGTTTCGGCAAAAGTAGCCAAAACCATTGACGCCCCGTCCGGCTGCATTAAGAGGCATGAACGAAGAGAAGGGGGCGGACCAACTCGCTTTGCTCAGACAAGGCCCGCTAGATAGATAAGAGCGTTCATCCCAAGAGCCGGACAGCAGGCGTCGGAAATGGGGAAGATTTGGAAGGCTCAAGTCTCACGCAAGAAGAGCCTAGGAGAAGGACAAACGGATGGACGCTTTAGATGACAAAAAATACTAAACATGTAACACTTCGCTTGGAGGAGCTGTAACATGTTTGGCCATACCCACTAATCATGAGCCTTTTGTAAGCTCTTGATTTAAAAAGGGTTGGCCTCCAGGTCATAACCTGAATTTCATTGAAAATGTAAGCGAATGGCCCATAGTGTTAAATGGTATTGAATAGTTGACTTGCTAAATGAGTAAGAATGGAAACTTACTCAAGTGGGTGGGTGCAATGCTTTCACTGCCAGCAGCCCTCTATGAAGGTACAAGCTTTTTTTCTATACGTGGTTAAATGCGGCAGATTCTGAGCGTTGGCCTGCGGATAAAGCCGCAATATGGGCCTATTCATCTTTGGCATTATCAATTGTATTTCTAGGGATCTTTGTGTTTTGTGTGGCAAGCCTTATCAAGGGAGCAAACCGGAGTTTCGAGATAGAATAAAATGCAAAATGAAAGGTGTATGATGGGATGCTGAGGTCGAGTAATGAGTGATGTTGTACACATCAATTCCAATAATCCTTTAGTTGGAGAATGGGTTTCATCTGATGGCTTTTTAGATGTGATTGTTACAATTTCTCCATCGGGAAATAAATTCTCAATTAATGTGGTAGACGCATCTGATGATGAAGTTGCTGAGGTATTTGAAGTCACATACGTTAACAAGCAACTAAAGTTTAATGTCCATTGGTCTTCAAATGGTAGGCATATTAAGTACACTTTTTTTCTCGTCGAAAAAGATGTTGTGTCAGTGAGTTATACATATAGTGGGCAGGAAACTTGGAAAAGGCGAGAAATATAGCCCGCTATTCAAGCGGGACACTCCTTAAAGTGTTAGAGGAAAAATATAACCGACTACGGCTTTCTATTACATGGAGATCATTTCTGTGAGAATTTCAATAATTTAGTTTGGGTAGTACTAAAGATTCCAAAATCCAGTTTACAGAAAAGTCCAATTTGAGAATGTGGCGGCTTGGCTTAGGGGTGTGCCATCGGGTTTATGGAGATTCCAGACAGTCGCGGATTCCACTAAAAATCGTTTTCCTTTACTCGAAATTCTCACGCCTCGGTAGTCGCTGATGTATCCCTGCGTTTTGGCTTGTTCTAGCATGCGTGCGCGTTCTTCTTGGTTGACTGGTTCAGCAGTCAACCGTGACGGGGTTTGGGTGAATTGCTCCCAATCCATTTCCCATAGACTTAAAGCTGTCTGATTGCCGTAATTTAATATGGGATCGTCTTGTAGACCGTGGGATGCGACGACGAACGGACTCGTAAAAAGACGTTCTGCTTGCTCAAGCGGCATTCCTTCTCGAGGGATGAGTTCCTTTTTGAGGAGCCGGGCATAGCTGTCGAGAACATCTTGGGTCCATTCAATCACCCAAGGTCTTCGCCAAATATCTACTAATGGATTATTCTGATTTCTAGCAGAAAGTTTCATTTGGGTTATGATGAGTCTGAGAGGTTGATGACCAAGTACAGTTTACTGAATTTCTCTTTTTTGAAAAATGGATTTTTCAGAGAAAAGAACATTAATCTTATTGCCGGGTCTTGATGGGACAGGGATTCTCTTTAACAATTTAGTAGGTCAATTAGAAGAGAAGTTTCAGATCGTCCGAATCTCTTATCCTCCAAACGCGGGCCATTCCATTGATGATCTTGCTGAAATAGTTTCAAGGAAAATTGAAGGTCTTCAAAATACCCTGATCTTAGCAGAATCATTTTCTGGTCTTGTGGCTTTGACTCTTTTGGAAAAACTGCCGATTTATCCTAAGGGCGTTATTTTTGGAATGTGCTTTGTCTCACCACCTTTCAGGGCAATACTACGTTTGGGGAGCAAGCTTCAAGTCAGACGTATCCCATGGGAGTACATTCCTGACGTATTGTACAGGAAGTTTTGCTTAGGAAATTCGGCAACAAGAAAGCAAGTAAAAGATCTGCAACAGGTTTAGTCTCAGGTTAGGTCTGAGGCAATTTTTCAAAGATTGCGGTTGATTGAAAATTTTCAAATCCCTGAAAAAACTAAGAATTTTAATATTCCCTGTGTCTATATCCAAGCTACAAATGATCGTTTAATTTCTCATAAGGCCTCGACTTGGTTTTCTCAAAATTTCGTGCCTTTTTCCCTAAAAAATATTCCTGGTCCACACTTTCTTTTCCAATCTCAGGCTGAGAAATGCGCCGCATGTATTATAGACTTTGACCGATATCTTCAGTCGGATGAAAAATCTTCCAAATAATGAATTCAAAAATTATGTTATTTGGTATCGCTGCCTCTGGCATGGCCGAGAAGCGGAGGCGAGTTTGGAATGAAAGCGAGCACTGTTTGAGCGAAGCGAGTTTGCGAAGCTTCCAAACTCGGCGAGCATCGCAGGGAATACGTAGGACCATGACGGGGCAGCAATGGTTTTGGGTCCTTTTGCCGAAACAAAAGGATCTCGGCTGCCGGGCCGAAACCCGGCAGCTATGACGAATGTGACCACTATGCGAGGCCTATTATTTGGATATGCAAGAGAGAATGGAGTCAGCAATTTTGTGTGGGGTCGTTCGATCAGTGGAGACTATATGATCTGCAGCAGCTTGGTATTTGGGGGTACGCTCGCTGAGAATCTCTTCGATTTCTTCCACGAAGGTTTTCGTGCCTGAGAGGGAGGGGCGTTGGGTGTCACCCGATATGCGTTTCACGATCGTTGGTACTTCTGCGGTGAGCCAGAAGATTGTGCCATTGGCTTTTAAAATCTTGGCATTTTCTTCTTTTAAAATGAGTCCGCCGCCAGTGTCGATGACCAGGTTTGTTTGATCGTGTAATTTTCGACACATCTGGGTTTCCAGCTCTCTGAAATGATCCCAGCCGAATTGCTCCACAATTTGAGGGATGGATTGCCCTGCTTCTTTGACGATTTCCGCATCTGTGGAAATGACTTTTCTTCCTAGTCGTTGCCCTACGATTTTGGCCACGGTACTTTTTCCGGTGCCTCTGTATCCAATTAAGACAATGTTCATGAGAAGTGAGAGGTGAGGATGTTGCGCATGGTATCGACCGGGGCGGATTCGCCGGTCCAGAGTTCGAATTGCCCCACGGCCTGATGCAGAAACATTTCGATGCCTTGGATGGTGCGGCAGCCAGCGGCTTGAGCATCTTGGAGCAACTGAGTATTGAGGGGGTTGTAGACAATATCCATGACAGTTAAGCCGGGATGAAGTAATTCTTTTGAGACGCAACTGTGTTCAATCTTGGGATGCATGCCAATGGGGGTGCAGTGAATTAACAACTGGGCATCATCTAATGCTGGTCCTAAGGTAGACGCATTTAAGGAATCTTCGGTAATCGCGATTTTGGTTTTTCCCCGGAGATCAGTAGCAAGAGCGATTCGTTCTTTGTCGTCGATTCCCAACAGGGTGAGATGCTCAATACTTCCTTCCACGCATAGGCCAAAAGCAATAGCTCGGGCGGCCCCTCCGGAACCCAAGAGGACCACTCGTTGACCGGCGAGATCAACGCCTCCTTGCTGCAATGCTTGAAGTGCACCGGACGCATCGGTGTTCGATCCGACTAGCATTCCACGGTCTTTGATGATGGTGTTGACCGAGCCGATGTGTTTGGCGGTGATCTCAACAGAATCCAATAGCGGTATGATGGACACCTTGTGGGGGATGGTGACGCTAAATCCGCGAATGTGTCCTAATGCGCGGATACCGCGTATGGCGCTTTCTAGATTGTTATCCTCGACCGGGAATGCGAGATAAGCAAAATTTAGCCCTAATTCCTGAAAAGCGGCATTATGGATGGCCGGAGAGAGAGAGTGGTCGACGGGGTTTCCCAGAAGGCCACATAGTTGGGTTTGTGCTG
>JAJDBR010000194.1 GCA_029261275.1 Nitrospirales bacterium | reverse complement strand
GCCCGTGCTGCCGATCATGTCCTTAAAGCCTTTTAAAGGAGGAGTCATACATGTCAGGTTTTTTGGGAGAGCTATGGGATTTTATGCGAGAACGGAAAAAGTTCTGGCTCGCGCCGATCATCATTATGCTCTTACTCTTAGGTGGCCTCATCATTTTAAGTGAAGGTTCGGCCGTCGCTCCGTTCATCTACACACTATTTTAGAGGGTCCTTGGCGCTAATTGATTCAGGGACTTCTTATCCTGAAAATAGGAAATTTGGGTTCTTGAATCCACCCTCTTGACTCTCAAATTTCCTGAATTATTATGTAAAAAAGGGGAAGAGGGGCTCCCGTAGCCTTTTTGAGGAAGCCCATTTCGACCCATCTGTGGATACATTCGTTAGGTTGTTGGAAACTCTATTTTTTGACCCGTATTAACCATCGGGTTCATTTCACGACGTATGTCTGGATCTGAACACGACCAAATCTCACAGCTTCGCGCCTTCCTGAATCGACAGGTCATTGGCCAAGAGGGTTTGACCCTCAGGTTGTTAATTGCCCTGTTAGCGGACGGCCATCTCCTGGTGGAAGGTGCGCCAGGACTGGCCAAAACTACGGCCATCAAAACCTTGGCAGCAGGGTTAGAGGCCGATTTCCACAGGATTCAATTCACCCCTGATCTTCTGCCGGCAGATATCACTGGCACGGATATTTACCGTCCCCAAGACGGCTCCTTTCGCTTTCAACAGGGCCCAATTTTTCATAACTTAGTTCTGGCGGATGAAATCAACCGAGCTCCTGCCAAAGTGCAAGCCGCCTTGTTGGAAGCGATGGGCGAGCATCAGGTTACCATTGGCCGGAAGAGTTATCCCCTCCCAGAATTATTTTTGGTCATGGCGACCCAAAATCCCATTGAACAGGAAGGTACTTACCCGCTTCCTGAAGCCCAATTGGATCGATTCCTGCTGTATGTCCGCGTCCTATATCCCTCCGTAGAAAGTGAGCGTCGAATTGCAGGCCTTGTGCGGAATCAGGCTACGGCCACACCATCGGACTCTCGCGACCCGTTTCCTCCTATTCCTCAAAAGGTCCTATTGGCGGCGCGTCAACATATTTGGAATGTCTTTCTCGCACCGACCTTGGAGGAATATATCGTCCAACTTGTGGTCGCCACGCGAGATCCTGCCCCCTACAGTGAAACCTTAAAACGATGGGTCCGTTTTGGGGCGAGCCCTCGGGCAACCATCGGGTTAGAGCGATGTGCCAGAGCGCATGCCTGGCTGGAGGACCGTGATTATGTATCACCAGAAGATATTCAGGCGGTTGCGCATGATGTGCTCCGCCATCGCATTCTCCTTACCTTTGAAGCTGAAGCCGAAGGCATTACGACGGATCATGTGGTCTCTGAGATTTTGAATCATGTGGCCGTTCCGTAAACGCGTTCGAGCGCCCGTCTCTGTCGTCACCGCACCGGAGCCCAACCCATTCCGAGGAGTCCGTGTTCACCTGAAGGACCTTATTCAGGCACGTCATCAGATTGGTTCTTTAGGGGGCAACCGTAGGACCCGATCCCATGCCTTGTTGGCAGGAGGGGAACGCTCGCCATTCAAGGGGCGTGGAATTGATTTTGAAGAATCCCGTCGTTATCAACCGGGTGACGATGTGCGGTTGATGGATTGGCGTGTGACGGCTCGAACCAACGAACCGCATCTGAAGGTGTTTCGAGAGGAACGTGAACGCCCGGTTTTCATGGTCGTCGATGATCGGCAAGCGATGCATTTCGGCACAAAAGTGGCCTTTAAATCGGTTGCAGCTGCACAAGCTGCCGCTTTATTGGGCTGGGCGTCGCATGCCAGAGGCGATCGAGTGGGCGGAATTGTTTTTGCCGAAGCGGATCATGTGGAATTACGCCCGAAAGGTGGGCGAAAAGGCATCCTTCAATTGCTAAATGTCCTTGCGAGTCGATCCAACGAATCTTTGCGGCAACCTCCCGACTCACGCTCTTCAGCCACGTCTTTTCGATTAGCGCTCAATCGTGTGCTCAAAGCTGCTCGTCCGGGAAGCCTCATTTTTCTTTTCAGTGATTTTCGAGAGTGGGATCAACAGTCGAAGACGGCCTTGCTCCGACTTGGGGCTCATCATGAGGTCGTCGCCATGTTTATCTATGATCAGGTGGAGCAAGTGGCGCCGCCTCCCGGCTCGTATCCCATAACAGATGGTCGAGCCCACGGCCTATTGCAGACTCACTCATCACAGGTCGTTGATGCCTATGCACAAGCCTTTCACACGCGGTATGAAGAAGTCCGTCGCCTGTGCCGTTCCCGAGGAATCGGGTTTGTGCCCTTGTCCACTCATGAGGAGATTTCTTCGCAACTGACCAAGGGACTTCAAGAATTAGGGAATCGACGTAGTGCCAACCATTCAGGGGTGGCGGGAGTCGCCTGACATGCCAAACGTGCCCGATCCCTTACAAGAATTACGCGATGTGCATCTGCCAGATCCCATTTCCTGGTGGCCCCCAGCCTTCGGATGGTGGATGATCATTGGCCTGCTACTCATTGTTGGGAGCTTGATTCTTTGGGCGAGAGCCTATCGCCAACGGACCCAACCTCGGCGAGTCGCATTAGCTCAACTCGAACAGGTGAAACAACACTATGCCGCACATGCCGATAATCAATGGGCTATCACACAAGTCTCAAATCTCCTTCGTCGCTATGCGCTCGCGGTGTTTTCACGGTCACAGGTCGCAGGTTTGTCGGGGCAATCCTGGTTACAATTTCTGGATACCACTGGACACACGAACCAATTTTCAGAAGGACCAGGGAGATCCTTGCGGTCGGGCCCTTATCAGTCACACGGATCAATGGTGGCATCAGATCTTCTTCCGCTGGTGGAGCGATGGATTCGTCAGGTTCAGATACCCGCGAGGAAATCAGAGACATGATATCTCTGCACTGGCCGTGGATGTTCGTATTGATGGTGTTGCCATGGCTTGTTAGACGGTGGGCTCCACCCGCCCCAGAGCAAGCCACGGCCGCTCTCCGTGTTCCCCACTTTCGAGACATGGTTCAGTTTCAATCTGGTCGCTCGGTCGACAATCTTCAACGTGGTTCCTCGACCTGGTTGTGGATTAGCATCGTGATTTGGCTGCTGCTAGTTGCCGCAGCCGCCCGGCCTCAGTGGATAGGGGAACCGGTAGGATTGCCGACGAGTGGACGGGATTTGATGTTGGCCGTGGATATTTCCGGCAGCATGGCGATTCCAGACTTCTCGATCAACGGACAAGAAGTGACGCGTCTTGAGGTCGTCAAACGTGCGGCCGCAGAGTTTATTGCACGACGGACCGGAGATCGGGTAGGCCTCATTGTGTTCGGGTCTCAAGCCTATGTGCAGACTCCCCTCACGTTTGACCGCATAACGGTCAGTACGATGTTACAGGAAACAGAAATCGGTCTAGCAGGAAAAGAAACCGCCATCGGAGATGCGATTGGCTTGGGGGTCAAACGCCTCAGAGAACAACCCGCAGGCAGTCGGGTCTTGGTGTTGCTCACGGATGGAGCGAACACGGCCGGGGAAGTCTCCCCTAAACAAGCGGGCGATTTAGCGAAAGAACAGGGCCTTCGGATCTATACGATCGGCGTGGGGGCGGATCGCATGGAAGTAGATTCCTTATTCGGGTCTCGAACAGTGAATCCTTCGCGTGATTTGGATGAAGATACGCTACGTCATCTTGCTCAATCAACCGGCGGGCTGTACCTTCGTGCCAAAAATACCGAGGCGTTGGCCAAGGTGTATGCCCAGCTGGATCGCCTGGAGCCAGCGTCGACGGACACTGAACTCTTTCGCCCCACGACGGAACTATTCATCTGGCCCTTGGGATTGGCTCTGGGCTTTTCTGTGCTCATGGCTAGTTCCCTCTTGTTTGGAAATAGAGGGTTGGCTGGCATGAAGTGGCCGGCAAAAGGCGTGAAGACAGAAAGAGTGGTGGGAACATAAGATGAACACCTTTCATTTTCTTCGTCCTGAATGGTTATGGGGTTTTCTCCCGCTGGTGGGGCTGTTGATTTTTCTGGCCAAGCACAAAGCCACGGCTCAATTGTGGGAGTCGGTCTGTGACGCGCATTTACTCCCGCATGTCTTGGTGGGAACCACCGGAGCAAAATCCAACAGCCCGATCATCCTTCTCGGACTGGGCTGGACTTTGGCCTTAGTGGCTTTAGCTGGTCCGGTGTGGTCGCAATTGCCGCAGCCTGTGTTTCGCGCTGAATCGGCATTAGTGATGGTCCTAGATGTCTCCCGCTCGATGGATGCCCAGGATGTGGCTCCGTCCAGGCTCACCCGTGCCAAACATAAAATTCTGGATATTCTTCAAGCCCGCCAAGAAGGCCAAACCGCGTTGGTCATTTTTGCGGGGGAATCATTTGTTGTCTCCCCGCTAACGGATGATGCTCGTACCATGAAGACCTTGGTGCAAACCCTAGAAACGAATCTCATGCCAGTACAAGGGAGCCGCCCAGACTTGGCCCTCAACATGGGACATGAATTATTGGAACAGGCCGGAATTCCAGGAGGTGATCTCTTGCTGATCACAGATGGGGAGGCGGATCCTACCACAGTGAAAACGATGAAACAGTTGGCGAGCAAAGGAAGACACATTTCCATCTTAGGGGTGGGTACCGAAGATGGCGCACCCATTCCCGAACAAGGTGGGTTTGTCAAAGATGAGACGGGAGCCATTGTGGTTCCGAAATTAGATTCGGCTTCCTTACAAATAGCTGCTCGGTCTGCAGGCGGTCGATATGCCACGGTCGCACGAGATGATCAGGATCTTGATTATGTGCTGCCCTCCGTAAATGCTTCAACAATGGCGACTTCCACCATAGCCAATCAACGGACAACAGATATCTGGCGAAAAGAAGGCCCCTGGTTGGTTGTGGCGCTGTTAGTGGTGGCCCTTCCAGCTTTTCGTCGAGGATGGGTAGGTGTGGTGCTAGCCGTCATACTCTTCCCACAATTGAGTCAGGCATTTTCTTGGGAGGATGTTTGGGAACGCTCTGATCAACGGGCGATGAAGGCCTTGGAGCAAGATGATCCCAAGAAAGCGGCGACCCTGTTTGAACAATCTGAGTGGAAGGGCATCGCGCAGTATCGCGCTGGTGACTATGAACAGGCCGAGCAAGCCTTTTCCGGAAGCGATTCCCCGGAAGGTCACTATAATCGTGGCAATGCGTTGGCGAAACAAGGGAAGTATCCAGAAGCGATGGCCTCCTATCAAACGGCCCTAACCCAACAGCCTACACATGAGGATGCCCAACATAACATGGAAGTCCTCAAAAAATTTCTAGAGGACCAACAATCTGAATCTTCTCAAGGAAACGAATCCGATTCGTCCTCGGGTGATCAGCAGCAGAAGGGCGATGGGGAACAATCAGAGCAACAGGGTCAGGAACAGGAATCCGCGAAGACCGACCAAGAAAAGAATCCAGGCCAAGCAGCTTCCAACAAAGATGAACAGGATAATGAGGAGGGTTCATCCAGATCACCTCAAGATTCTTCAGAGGAAGCCAAACAATCCGAAGAATCCCAATCGCAGAATCCTTCTCAACAGCCAGCGGAGAAGAAAGAATCATCTGATATCACCCAATCATCCCCTGGGGAAAATGAGAAGGATGCTGATTCCCAGGAACAACAGGCATCCGCTGCTCAGTCAGAAGAGGCTCGAGAAGATCAGAAATCCGAACAGGCGCTTCAGCAATGGTTGCGGCGAATTCCTGATGACCCTGGGGGCCTGTTGCGGCGAAAATTTCTTTTGGAGCATCGGCGGCGGTTGGAGGCTGGGACGGCGGTAGATGCGTCGGGGAGGCCGTGGTGAACAAGACAGAAAGTTTTCACATTGTCATTCCCGACATTTTTTATCGGGAATGCATCTTGGTTTTTCCCTATCAATATCTATGGGTAGAATGGAATCTATTGAATGTTGTTGCCTAATAATATTGTCTAAGTGATTTTCTGTGATGCCGGGTCTCGGCCCGGCAGCCGATCTACTTTTCTTTCGGGAAAAGTAGACAAAACCATTGACGCCCAGTCCGGCCATATTAGATGGGTCTGACGAAAGATGGAGAGCGGACCAACTCGCTACGCTCAGACAAGGCCCGCCAGACAATAAGAGCGTCCGACCCGAGGGGCCTGACGGCAGGCGTCGGTTATGAGAAACAACTTGAAGGGATTATTTCGAATAAAGAGAACGATTTCCTGGATTGTTAACAGGACAATGTTATGTTTGTCTGAGAAACAAAATTTTAAATGGCCAAATCATGCAATGGAGTAAACGAAAGAAAAAAGTAGAGTCTTTCTTTTCTGAAGTTGTTAAAGGTCGTGTCGAGTTGCGCTCTACTCGCTATAGGGATTCTCACGATGAAGAAGGTCGGGGATCTATCACCTTCGATAAGAAAGAGATTTGGGACATGTGTACGGTTTCGTTTTATTCCACCGAGTTTGATCGAATTAATGAAATAGTGATTAGAGAAAACGTTACGCCGTATGAAGCTCAAAAAATTGCACACGAAGAACTGGTTAGGGAAGGTGAGTTCAATCAATATACTTTTTACGATTCGCTTGATGAATACTCCAATAACTCGATAGAAAGTTCGCTCACCTCGAAAAATCTATTAATCCGCTGCCTTGCCATGCTTGATTCTAGAGTTGGTAGACGGCGATTGAAGACCTATGATTTGACCCAAGAGAGTGAGAAGGTCATTCAGTTTTATAAAATCAGATGTGATTGCGAAGGTTGGTCAAAGGCAGCATGGTAATTATATTCCCAATATTACGTAATGTCGGAGTTCGTTTCGGCAGCCGCCAGAAGGCGTTGAACATTGAGTATACGGTGTGAGAAATTTCTGGCAAAGGCTTATCGGAATAACGAGGGAGAAGGAATTGCAGACAATTTTTAAGATGCCAATTTTAGTTCTTGTGTTTAGCCTTTTCAGTGTTCCAGCTTCCGTGGATGCGCAGGCGGTGAAGGCGTATGTGGATCGGAATCCGGTGATGATTGATGAGACCTTTCGGTTGGTGGTTGAAGGAGAAGGAGTTTCATCCGGTGATGCCCCAAATTTGGAAGAGTTGGAAGAGAATTTTGCGTTGTTGGGGACGAGTCATAGTCAACAAATGAGTATCGTCAATATGAAGACCTCCTCTGTGACGAGGTGGGTGACCACCTTGGCGCCCAAGCGGACTGGGATGATCACTATTCCAGCTATTCGAGTAGGAAATCATTCAAGTCTTCCTCTGACCGTTACAGTGAAGGAGCCTAGCCAAGTGACGGGGGCTAATGTCCAGCGGGATATTTTCTTGGAAGCGGAAGTCGATTCACATGTCCCGTATGTGCAAGGCCAGGTCTTATTGACGCTTCGTTTGGTATCGGCGGTGTCCTTGCAAGAGGGGAAATTGGATGATCCCGAAATCGAGTGGGGAATGGTCGAGCGCGTGGGCAAAGATGCGTCCTTTGAAACCATTCGGGAGGGACGGCGCTATCAGGTGACAGAACGTCGCTATGTGATCACTCCTCAAAAGGCTGGCCAACAGATCATTCCGCCTGTCTTACTGTCTGGGTCTATTCCCGATGATCGTTCTCAGCGCTCTTCACTTGATGAGTTTTTTAACAATCGTCGGCGGAACCAAGGCGGTGGCCCTTTTACGTCGTTGTTTCAAACGACCCGCCCGATTCATATTCGGAGTCCAAAAATTTCCCTCACGGTCAAAAATATGCCGGTGGACATCAAAGGCAATGTGTGGCTGCCTGCCAAAGAGTTTTCGATTAAGGAAAGTTGGTCTGGAGATACCGAGAATATTCAGATGAGCGAACCCCTCACCAGAACCGTGATCATGTTTGCGAAGGGATTGCGTGGAGAACAATTGCCCGAGTTGCCGGTCCCAGATTATGGATCTGTCAAAACATATCCGGACAAGGCGAAAGCCACGACGGGGTTTGATGGAACCTGGGTGGTTGGCACTCGGGAAGAAAAGTATGCTTTGGTTCCGACGCAACCAGGCTCAGTGACCGTTCCTGGCATTCGTATTCCATGGTGGAATATCGACAAGGCTCGATGGGAAACCGCCGAATTGCCATCAAGGACATTGACTGTGGTAGGAGATCTTCCGGCGCAAGCTGGAGGGATACGCCAGCCACAACGGAATCCATTCGCTTCTACCGTTCAGCCTGTTGAAGAAGATCCTATCGAGTTGGCGCTTGATTCATCAGACCAATCTTCTATGGTTTACGGATCGAATCAATGGGTATGGATTGCAGGAGGGTTGCTGGGGGTGTGGGTTCTCACGCTAGGGGGCTGGTGGTGGGATCGGCGGCGGCGAAGGCAGACAAACACGGAAGGCGTTGGAACAAGAGCCAAACAAGTTTTGGAATCCGAGCGACAAGCGATTCAGGCGGTGAAGGCAGCATGTCTGGCACAATCAGCACCAAAAACACGAGAGGCCCTTATGAATTGGGCTTCTATCAAGCATCAAGGGAAACCCTGTTTGAGTTTGGGCACCGCTGCCCGAATGTTGGCTGAGCCTGTTCCACATAATACAGGGTTGGAAGAAGCCATTTGGAATTTGGATCGGACATTGTATACTACGACAGAGCACCAAGCATGGGATGGCCAACGTTTCTGGGAAACTATCCAGCCGGCCATGACTGCCAAACCCCAAAAAACAAAGAACAGCAAGGAATCATTACCTGAATTATATCTGCATTGAGTGAATGAACTATTTGGGGAAGAATGCATTTAATGACAAACAGGTTGAAACTCAATATGTATAATTCAGAATTATTTTATAACTACAATCACATTGGTCTCGTGGAAAATGATTTGACCATACGGGTGTTACCGGGTTTTGGCCCGGACGCCGAGGCCGTTTTGTTTCGGCAAAAGGACCCAAAACGATTGCCGCCCCGGCCAGCTTTTTTAGATTAGGTGAACGCCAGCTATATGAGGGCGGACCAACTCGCTGCGCTCAGACAAGGCCTGCCGGTTCATGAGAGCGTCCACCTAGGGGTTCGGACGAAAGGGGTCGGCCGGCGTTGAATGCGGGTTAGACGGGCAAGAGGGATTTGAAGAATTTTCGGAATAACTATAGTTAAGGGGTAGATATGACAAGCATGGTTGAGATTAGTAACTTACGGAAAACATTTGGTCCGATCGTGGCCGTGGATGGCGTCTCGTTTACTCTCGGTAAAGGCGAAGTGCTCGGGTTTCTCGGACCGAATGGGGCGGGGAAATCCACGACGATGAAAATGATTACAGGATTTCTTACGCCGACAAGTGGGAGCGTAAAGGTCTGTGGGCATGATGTACAAGACGATGCTCTTGCCGCCAAAACACGGATTGGCTATCTGCCTGAAGGGGCTCCGGCCTATCACGATATGACCCCGGCATCCTTTTTAAAGTTTATCGGGGAGATGCGTGGTCAACGTGGAGATGTCCTCAAGCGAACCATATTCGAGACCGTCGAGAAAGTGAATCTGCAATCGGTGTTGAATCAACCCATAGAAACTCTGTCGAAGGGTTTTAAACGACGTGTCGGATTGGCGCAAGCCATTTTGCATGACCCAGAAGTGTTAGTGTTGGATGAGCCAACCGATGGCCTAGATCCCAACCAAAAGCACGAAGTCCGCACCCTTATTCGGGCCATGGCCCAAGAGAAAGCCATTATCCTATCTACCCATATTTTGGAAGAAGTTCATGCCGTCTGTTCTCGTGCCATGATCATTGCTAAAGGAAAAGTGGTATCAGATGGCACGCCTGCTGAATTAGAAGGACAGGCACCCACCCACAATTCGGTCCTGGTTACGGTCAGTGGGGTAGAGCCCGCACTGGCTCATGAACGATTTATGACGGTGAATGGAGTCAAAAAAGTGGAAGACCACGGTACGGATGGAGATCTTGTACGGATGAGAATTTATCCGGACGAGGGGAAATGGATTCTTTCGGCCATTGGCCAATATGCCCGTGAACAGGGTTGGGAGGTTCAGGAGCTCTATCAAGATCGAGGGCAGTTAGATGATGTGTTTCGTCTTTTAACAACACAAAAACAAGCTTTATCGTAAAGAAGATCAGACGGAGTTACGCCAAAAAGGAGGCAGAGTGGAACGTATACGAGTCATATTTAAACGGGAGTTGGCGGGATATTTCGCTACCCCAATTGCGGCCGTGTTTATCGTCATCTTTCTGATGCTTAGTGGCGCATTTACGTTTTACTTGGGCAATTACTTTGTTCGTGGGCAAGCCGATTTGGTGCCATTTTTTGATTTTCATCCGTGGCTCTATCTGGTGCTCATCCCCGCGCTAGCGATGCGCCTCTGGGCGGAAGAACGGCGTTCAGGTACGATCGAACTGTTGCTCACCTTGCCGGTAACCATGTGGGAGGCAGTTGTAGGGAAATTCTTGGCAGCGTGGTGTTTCACCGGTGTGGCACTGGCGTTGACTTTCCCTATGTGGATTACCGTCAATCTCCTGGGTGAGCCCGATAATGGTGTGATCTTCGCGAGTTATTTAGGAAGTTTGTTAATGGCAGGGGGATTTTTAGCGATTGGTTCCTGTATTTCAGCACTGACGAAGAATCAAGTCATTGCGTTTGTCGTGAGCGTCGTCATTTGTCTGGGATTTATCTTAAGCGGATTTCCGTTGGTCTTGGACCTTTTTAGCGGGTGGGCACCACAATTACTCCTGAGCGCCATCAGTTCCTTTAGTTTTTTGACTCATTTTCAATCCATTAGCAAAGGGGTATTGGATTTACGAGATATCTTGTATTTCCTCTCGCTCATTGCCTTTTGGTTATTTGCCACGGCTACTGTGATCGATATGAAAAAAGCCGAGTAAGGGGTACGGCTGCCCATGGTTTATTGAACCTACTAGTTAATTGATGAGGAATCTATGAATAAACGATTATTGACAGGAACTGGCATTGCCCTAGCAGCGGTCTTGTTTGGGGCGTTTAATATGATCAGTAGTGCGGCTTTACGTTCTGCCCGTTTCGATTTGACGGATCATAAGCTGTATACGCTGTCAGAGGGTACGAAAAACGTGCTCAGTAATTTAGCGGAGCCCATCACCTTGCGTTTTTATTTGTCAAAAAAACTGGCAACCGGGCTACCAGGAATCAAGGGGTATGCTACCCGGGTCCAAGAAATGTTGGAAGAATATGCGCAAGTTGCCGGGAACCAACTGGTGTTGCAGGTAATGGACCCAGAACCTTTTTCTGAAGAGGAAGATCGGGCGGTGGCCTATGGTCTGCAGGGTGTTCCGTTAGATAACGGAAGCACACAATTTTACTTTGGTTTAGCAGGAACAAGTTCAACCGATGAGTTAGAGGTCGTGCCATTTTTCCAGCCAGAGCGGGAAGAGTTTTTGGAATATGATTTGACGAAAATGATTCATACTCTGGCCAATCCCAAGAAAAAAGTTTTGGGATTAATCAGCTCCCTACCCATTGATGGAGCCGGGGCCATGCCCATGATGCTACAACCTGGAGGCAGTCAGCCCTGGCTCATTGTGACCCACATTGAACAGATGTTTGAAATCAAAAAGATTGAACTAACCGCGAGCACAATTCCGGAAGAAGTCAGTGTCTTAATGGTTGTGCATCCCAAAACATTAGGTGATCCCATTCTGTATGCCATTGATCAGTTTGTCTTACATGGCGGACATGCGATGATCTTTGTCGATCCGCTTGCTGAATCGGACAGGGGTGGAGGTAATCCCATGAATCCAATGGGAGGACAAGGTCCTCGGAATTCTGATCTCCCGAAATTGTTTGAGGCATGGGGTTTGGAAATGGTGAAGGGGAAAGTGTTAGGTGATTTGCCTCTGGCCAAAAAGGTACAAATTCAACAACAGGGGCGGATGCAAGTGGTGGATTACCCTGTATGGGTGGATTTTCGCCCCGAACATTTCAGTGCGGATGATATTGTGACTGCCCAAGTGCCAACGATCACCATAGCCTCTGCAGGCATTCTCCAAAAAAAAGGGGAGATGGGAACGGAACTGACCCCGTTAATTCAATCCGATGAAGCGGCGATGAAAATAGATGCCTCTCGTCTGTCATTCATGCCAGATCTTGGGGGAATCCTGAGCAGTTACAAACCTGAAGGTGAAAAAATGATGGTTGCGGTTAGGGTGACGGGAAACGTGAAGACAGCCTTTCCGGTTGGCAAGCCCAAAGAGGCTGAAAAGAATGAAAGCCCTAACTCCCCACCTTCAACCGAATTGGATGATCAGCCATCTAAACCCCATATGGCTGAATCGAAAGCTCCCATCAACGTCATTGTTGTCGCAGATACCGATATGTTGCAGGATAAGTTTTGGGCACAAGTGCAAAATTTCTTTGGTCAACGGATTGGGATTCCGACATCGGGAAATGGGACGTTTGTCACCAATGCGCTTGATAACCTCACCGGGAGTAATGATCTCATTAGTGTGAGAAGCCGGGCTGGCTATTCACGACCATTTACGTTGTTGCGTACCCTACAGCAAGAGGCAGAACAGCAATTCCGCCAGAAAGAACAAGCCCTGCAAGAACGGCTAAAAGCCACTGAAGGCAAGCTTCAGAAATTGCAAAGTCAAAAGCCAGAAGGCAATGCCATGATCATGAGTATGGAGCAACAGAAAGCCATGGGAACGTTCCGACAAGATTTGGTCCAAGTGCGAAAGGAATTACGCAGTGTGCAGCATGAACTGGGGAAAAATATTGAAAACGTTGAAAGCTGGGTGAAATTCATCAACATCGGTCTCGTCCCGCTGCTTATTGGCATTGCAGGAGTGTGGATGAGTTCTTCACGCCTCCGCAAAAAATCCGCATAGAACGAATCATTTCAAAAAATTTGCTGATAGACTACCTGATTATTTACTAGTGAGTTAAAGGAACCCTATGAAGTCGAAAACGATAGGCCTCTTGGCTGGCATCACCATCGTGGGCATTCTGTTGGCCGTATTTGCGAACCGTGACCCCTCTACACCTATCCCACAAAGTGGGCAATTAGTGTTTCCTGACTTGATGGCCGTCGTGAATGACGTGAATGAAGTTGTCATTCAGACCAAAGAGCAAACGATTACATTAGTACGAGGAGAACAGAATTGGGTCGTGAAAGAAAAAGCGAGCTATCCTGCCGATGTGGAAAAAGTGAAGCAAGCCATTGTTGGGTTGACGGACCTCCGTATTCATGAACCCAAAACGAAGAATCCCAACCTATATGAAAGGTTGGGGCTACAAGACACAGATCAAGAAGGATCCCCAGCTAAGATGGTGACGGTAAAAACCGCTGACAATCCTGAAACTGCGAAACTTGTGGTGGGGAACCAGAAACCGGCGAAAGGCAGTCCGCAGATGAGTGATATTTATGTGCGAAAGCCTGATGATCCACAGACGTGGTTAGTTGTCGGCAATCTCCCGCTAGAAACCGTGCCGGGCGAATGGTTGGATAAAGAAGTCATAGCCCTCACTACTAAACGTGTGCGACAGGTGACCGTCACCCATCCAAAAGGAGAAACTCTTCATCTGTCCAAAGCGAATCCAGAGGATTTAGACTTTCACTTAGATTCGATTCCTGATGGGTTTAAGGCCTCGTCGCAGTTTAATGTGAATAATGTGGTGGGTACGCTAGTCCAGTTGGAATTGGAAGATGTGAAGCCACAGACTGAGGTAGATTTTGTGGCGACCCCAGGCGTGGCGGCAGTTCTCGAAACCTTTGATGGATTACGACTGCATGTTCACACAACCAAACAAGACGAGAAAGTCTTAGCCAAATTCTCTGCTGAATTTGATGCCACTTTAATTCAAGCCTCAGAACCTGAACCCAAACCAGAAGACAGCCCAAAAGCCGACGGAGAAGAAACGGAAAAGGATAACAAAGATACCGATGTGAAACCGCCCAAGAAAGAATCACTCCTCAACAAACCGAAAGAAGTGCAAAAAGAAGTCGAAGCCTTGAATCAACGCGTCAAAAATTGGGCCTACGTCCTCCCCTCCTTTAGAGTCGAAAACTTCTCCAAACTGAAAAAAGACCTTATCTCGAAGGAATAATCTCACTCAAATGGCGCGATGCGAAAAGGGCGTGTCGATCCCATGAAACAATTTAGTAGAGACCATATATCCGAAAAGCCGCTTGTTGAGCCCATGAACCGTGTAGAGCCATCGGGTGTCCAAGCTCATGTCTTTTTCAACTCTCCCAACGCCTCTCGTAACTCTTCATACACTTGCATGAGCCGTGAATCTTCAAGGCGATAGGCGAAAGCCAAAAGGATGATGCCTCCCGCCAGGACTAATAATCCTAACGCGATCATTCCCACCGCCCAGAAAATCCCACCAACCGTCCCAAACCCTCCGTCCATCGCATACATCGCCACAAACCCCAGTGTTCCCCCAATAACAAAGAGCAACCAAATAGACGTCAAAATAGCAGAAGACCACGGAACCCGTTTAGACAAACGGAATTCAAGTTGATCGTTCTGAAAGTGATAGTCGAGTGTTCCTTTTAATGGCCAAGCTGTTCGAAACCGCAGGGAAAACATTTTGTAATAGGGCCGAATCACGATGGCCTGACGATCGGCCACCCATCGAGCTACACCATGAGGAAGAGGAATCGTGCTGTTCGTTTTGAACAATCGAGGAAAGGACTCTTTGGGTTTTTGGAGTGAATCTTTGCGTCGGGCCAACGGGCATCCATAGCGACAGGCCCAGGGCTTCAGCGTGGTGAATTGAAACCAATCACCGATAATCAGGGCCAAGGCCATCACAATGGCAAAAATACCGGGAAGCAACATACGATGCAAAAGATATCATAGTGCCTGTCGCCACCACACGCCAAAATTTCCTACACTT
>JAJDBR010000193.1 GCA_029261275.1 Nitrospirales bacterium | reverse complement strand
GAATAAGACGAGGCGAGAGACAAATTTGCCGCAATTTCAAAATGGCGGTGAGAGCAATGACTCGCGCTTGGGCAGACGTTTTCGTTCGGTATGCCGACGCAATGGTCGATCGAATGGTCGCCACGGTATGCTGATACAGTGTCTTTTGGCGATCCGTGAGTTCCAGGTAAATATCAATTTCTGTTTTTGGCGGCAGTTCCTTAAGAATTTCTGCTTTGGTTCGACGTAAAACAAACGGTTTCGTCCGCTGCATGATCGTGTTAAGTACCTCCGGCGAGGGCGTTTTCAACTTCCCCTTTATCATGTCGTATTCGCCTAGAAGTCCTGGCACGCACAGATCCATCAGCGAATAATATTCTCCCACATGGTTTTCCAATGGTGTCCCGGTCATGACACATTTAAAATACCCTTTGAGTCGTCGTGCTGCACCAGTCGTCCCGGCCACAATATTTTTGACGGCCTGAGCTTCATCAAACAGAATCACCTGAAAGGGCACCTGTTCAAGAACGACAATATCCCGGCGCACCAACCCATACGTCGTCAACACCACATCCGCATGGGAAAAATCCAGCTGACGTTCTTTGCCGATATAACTGTGGACCTTCAACGCAGGATAGAACCGCGCAATCTCCTGTTCCCAATTAAAGAGTAAACTCGGCGGCAGCACGACCAAATGTGGTCCTTGAATTGGAGCAGGCGATTGAATCAATCCTTCATGAATACCAGCTAACAAGCTAATGGCTTGAATGGTTTTCCCCAAACCCATATCGTCCGCCAGACAGGCCCCTAACCGATGCTGATACAGAAACCCCAACCAGCGATACCCATCTTGTTGATAAGGGCGCAATGTCGCCTTGAGTTCTTTGGGCAAGGGTCTGGGCTCAATTCGTTCAAAATTCAAGAGACGTGCAACGATGGCTTCGTCATCGGGTGGAAGAATGACTCTCACTCCTCGCTTGCGGAGTGCCACCCAATCCAAGATCTGTAATTTTGGCACTTGCACGACTGCCAGTTTCTCATCGCTCGATTTCATGGATGCTTTCGAGGAAGATAACGCGGTAAATGCGCGCAGGATTTCCTGTGTACTCTGATCCACGATACGCACCTGTCCATCAACCTCCATAAGGCCACCTCGTTCCAGAATTGTCTGAACCTCTTGAGCCTCTAGTCGCACACCATCACACATAATTTCGGGACGAAGCTCAAACCAATCGATTGTCGGTTGGCGCCGTGCATCGACCGAACAATCCCATTCCCCGATAGCCACGGGCTTGTCCTGAAAAAAAAGTTCAATCCCCGCCTCGGCAGTTTTGGCGAAACATTCTGGCAACCCGGCATACAGCGCGTCCTGGGGAAGAGCCATCGCATCATGCCCGATCATCTTTTCAAATATTTGTAGCCCCCAAATTTCATAGGGAATGGCATACAACAGCGCTTCCTTTTCCCAATCGTTCGGAACGACACACCATTGGCCCTCATGCAGGAGTAACCGTAGACTGGGTTCCAGTAGAGGGGCAGAAAAAAATTTTAGAAGATCTTCGGCTTCCGCTTTCATGCGAAAAGGACGAAATTCTTCTTGGCGAAGACATTCTTTGATCAGCCTCTTTCCCTCAGCTGGTTTCTTAACACGACAGAGTTGAAAGAATGTGTCATACAGCATCGCTCGGCGTTTTTTAGTTCGCAGATTACTGGAAACCGAACGTGCATACTCCAAAAATGGGAAGACACTAAACACATTCTCGCTGGTCCCACTAGCCAGCTCACCTTGCCAACATTCCGCAACAAGAGCCGATGTATTCGGCTCTACGAGGGGAGTATCCATCGTCCACGCCTCGGGCATCACCGTCAGACGGTATCGTTTGGGTGGACCGTGGTCTGCCTGATCGAATTGAACGAGCGGAACCTCTAGACCCTCAAACCGAAACTGAACTGCATACAATAACTGGGACACATCTTTTTTTGGTAGATCCATTTGCACACGAGCAAACTCTTCTACCGGAAGAGATAAAACCGGTCGCGAAGCGACTCTCTGCCCCCGGACTTGATAGCCCAGCGAAGATTTCACTGTATTCCGCATTTTTCTTCCGGCGAAGTTCAGTGAAGTTACAGGCTCATTCTCCTCACCATCCATAATCGAATCAGCCAACGCATCATAGAAGGTCCAACCGAGATCATCATCCAAGGGCGCGAGTTTGTTCGCACCTAGATCTACTACCATGCCCATAAACAGCTGAGCTGACTCCTGCACGATGCCAAATCGAAAACAACGCGCAGCCACGGTGACCATCTCACCGCGAACATCCAATTCCGTTTTAATCGTATACGTCATCGAAGGAGTCCATTCCACCAATGTCCGGCCGTCTGCATTTTCGAAGTATATGGAGAACGCGTTCCCATGATGTTTAAGAAAATCACAAAGGGCCTCTTGTACTGACCAGGCTGGATCCTGAGTCGCTCGCAACAAGACTGCCAATTCCGTCGGCATCCCTAAAAACGTTTGGCAGACGTTTCCTTGATTGCTAATGGCAATCGAGCTCTGTCCCTGGCGATCAACCAAGCTCACTTCGAACTGTGGAAGGATAGAAGCAGCTTTCGTATCTGCTTGAAGAGCTGTGGAACCCTGCAATAATTGTTGGGCTAGCTCTTCTTGACTGGTTTTCCGCGTAGTGCTCACCCGAAATGTATCGGGGACTAAGAGGTTGACTGTGGTCAACACCGCACAAATGACATGCTTGCATTGCGTTGAGACGGTCCATGATGGGCAACGACAAGAATAGACGAGTTCCCCGCTTACAACAGAAAACGTTACTGCATAATATTTAGATCCTCTCACCGATGCAGCAAGAATCGTGCGAGAATGATTCCAGCTATACGACTCCAGCCGCCCCTGCGCATAATACTCATACCCACGCAAGACAAAAGCTTTCGGAGCTAAAAAGTAGATGTGATTAGGAGAGAGGGATTTAAGATGTTCGAGAATACTGGAAGAATCTATG
>JAJDBR010000192.1 GCA_029261275.1 Nitrospirales bacterium | reverse complement strand
TAAATTAATGGTATGGACGCTCCTGTTGAAGCGCCGCGGCGGTATACTCGCTGTGATCACACTTCATCAACAGGAGGGATTTATGAACACCATCACCACCATTGGACTTGATTTAGCGAAACGGGTATTTCAGGTGCACGGATTGGATCAGAATGGACAACCTGTGGTGCGGAAGCAAGTACGCCGGGGACAGGTGATGAAGTTTTTTGCGACCGTCTCCCCCTGTTTAGTAGGCATGGAAGCCTGTGGCAGTGCGCATCATTGGGCGCGTGAGCTCCAGGCTCAGGGGCACGATGTACGCTTGATCCCTCCTCAATATGTCCGTCCGTTTCTCAAGACCAATAAACATGATGCCGCGGATGCCGAAGCCATCGCCGAGGCCTTGGTCCGGCCCACGATGCGGTTTACCCCCATCAAGAGCACTGATCAACAAGCCGTGCTGATGCTGCATCGATCTCGAGAACTGTTGGTCAAACAACGGACGATGTTCATCAATGCCATACGAGGACATTGCAGTGAGCTGGGGATGATCGCGAGTCAAGGGGCGTCGCGGGTCAAGGACTTGATTGCGATCATTGAGGATCCGAAAGATACCCGGCTTCCCCCAATTGCCCGTGAAGCCTTGCGCGTCCTCATCGCCCAGCTTGATGCGGTAAAGGAAGCCATCCGAAAATTGGAGAGCAACCTACAGGCGTGGCATCGCTCCCAGCAGTCGAGCCAACGCTTGACGACGATCCCTGGGGTCGGTGTGATTACCGCGACAGCCCTGGTGGCGACAATCGGCGATGGGACACAGTTCAAATCTGGCCGACACCTGGCCGCTTGGCTGGGTCTCGTCCCACGCCAACATTCATCGGGGGGCAAAAGCCGGTTGGGTCGGATCTCGAAGCGCGGCGACGGCTATCTCAGGCGCCTCTTGGTTCACGGGGCTCGAGCTGTGCTCCGCTGGCAACGAGGAGCACCCAAGAAGCCCTCGCCTTGGATTGAAGAATTACTCACAAGACGGCCGACCAATGTCGTCCTAGTCGCCATGGCCAATAAAACGGCTCGAACCGTCTGGGCGATGATGAGAGATCAGCAGGTCTTCACGGCTGTGGTCAGATAAGACGGGTCCGCACCAGACTTTCACGCAGTGTTTCTGTAAGGAAAAGCGAGAGGAATTGCGAGGGTGACGAGAATATGATGGCGAAACAGGAAGCCAGGAAAGATCCAACCCGAGGTATTGTCCGAGCCTACAGCTCGATAAGTTGACTGGGCGTCTTTCCTCCGCCCTTTTGAGGGGCGGATTCCATCAAGGCCAGCGGTCATGGGGCCGCATAAACAGGCCGGATACATGACGGCACACCTCACGCGCTATTATTGACCAAGACCCCTTGCATTCTCAGGAGCGTCCATACATGACCATACTTAGGTGTGAGCTGCTCTAAGACTGCCATGGCCTTTATCTGGCATGAGGCTGGAGGTCCACCTAGCGGAATTTGCTCTTGAGTTAATATAGTGTTTGTGGCAGGCTGGTGACGTTTTTCTTAATATACACCATCTGTTTTTGGACCCAATTTCCCCTGTGAACCCTTCTGGGAAGGTCAAAGAAATTGTCTGTTAACGGTACGATGTCCCATTCACCCATTTTGTTAGATCATCGTCTGATTGTGGCATTGGATGTCCCCTCCGTCCAAGAGGCCAGGAAATATCTTGATGATTTGGACGGGGTTGTCCGGTTTTATAAAATTGGGCTGGAACTGTTTCTAGCGGTGAATCGTGAGTTTTTTGAGGAGATCCGGGGGAGACAATGCCGGATATTTTTGGATCTCAAGATGAACGATATCGATGAAACCGTTCGTCGAGCTGTCAATTTGGCTGCAGATTTAGGTGTCGATTTTTTAACGATTTTAGGGAATCATGCCACGGCCAATGCGGCGGTTTGCGGACGAGGTGGTCGTCCGCTGAAAATTTTGACGGTTCCCCTACTCTCAAGCTGGAGTGAGAAAGATCTCCAAGAGCTGGGATTCTTACCTAGCGAAAAAATGGATGGAGCCCGTTTTGCCACGCTTGATGACTATGTGTTGTGGCGTGCCGAGAGGGCTATGGCCCAGGGCTGTGATGGGCTTATTGCCTCTGGGAAATATGTCAAAATTTTCAGGGACCGATTTGGCGAAAAGGCGATCATTGTGTCGCCAGGAGTGCGTCCCGTTGGTCACGATACCCATGAGCATCAACGTTCGTTGACGCCTTTCGACGCGATTCAAGCCGGGGCGGATTATCTCGTGGTTGGCCGACCGATTCGAGATGCCAGGAACCGCAGAGAGGCGGCGCAACGGATTCAAGACGACATCGTTTTGGCATTGAATGCAAGTGCTGGCAGTAAATAAACGCCAGTGATAGCCACTACCTTATTCAGAGGAACAGGTCATGACACAAACGCCGTGGTCCCGAATTCTTCTTGTCAATGATGACCCAGGCACTTTGGCCACCTTAAAGGGGGCATTAGATGACGCAGGACACGATGTCGTGGGAAGTTCCACGGTTGTCGAAGCTGTGACCTTGGCGCAACGTCATTCGTTTGCCGTGGCTCTGATTGATATACAGCAGCCGGATGAGACGAGCGTTGAATTGCTCAATCTTTTGAGAGGGATGAATGGCCGGGTTCAGGTTGTCTTGAATCCCGCCTTTCAGGCCGTATATTTGGAACAAGAAACCACTCAAGGAGAAACCATCACCTATTTTGAGAAGGCGGCACCGTCTTCTGAGGTCCTGAATCATATACATCGTGCGTTTCGGGCCTATGCCACACGTTCAATTGACGAACTTCAAGCCAGCATGGCCACACGTACAACGGCGCTGGAAGAACAACAGGCTCGCTTTCAACATTTGGTCGAGCATATTCAGGAAGTTTTCTGGATAGCGTTACCAGATCATTCAAAAATTCTCTATATGAGCCCTCGCTATGAAAGCGTGTGGGGAAGAAGTAATGTCAGTTTGATCGATCACCCCTATGATTTGTGGGATGCCGTGCATCCTGAAGATCAGGAACACGTAATGGGGTGCGTGGCCAAGGGCGCCACGACTGGATTCCAAGCAGAATTTCGGATTGTCCGGCCAGACCGAACGGTACGGTTTCTCCGAGTACAAACATTCCCCATACGAAATGCATTGGGCGGAGTTGTTCGTATGGCTGGGATTGCTTCAGATATGACTGAAGAAAGGCGAGTGCAAGAAACCCTCGTCAATACAGAGCGCCAATTTCGTCAGGCTAGCCGTATGGAAGCGATAGGAACGCTGGCTGGAGGCATTGCCCATGACTTTAATAATATTTTAACGGCTATTTTGGGTTATACCGAGCTGGGATTGGCGTCGGTCCCGAAAGATAGTCGGACGCAACGGAATCTTCAAGAGGTGTTGACGGCCGGACATCGTGCGAAACATTTGGTCCTGCAAATTTTAGCGTTTAGTCGACAATCTGGTCAGAGCAAAAAACCAACGCCTATTCATACGGTCATTCAGGAAGCGCTGAAATTGTTACGCGCAACCATTCCTACCACTATTGAAATTCGCCATTCTCTCATGACTCAGGCCTCCGTTTTGGCTGATTCCACGCAACTTCATCAGGTCGTGATAAATCTCTGTACCAATGCTGAGTATGCGATGAGGGAAACTGGAGACCGGTTAGAAATTTTTCTGGATGATTGGGACGTGACCGAAGCGAATGTTCAATTGGTTTCTGGATTACAGCTTGGGCCTCATGTCCGTCTCACGATTCAAGATAATGGAGCCGGAATGTCGTCAGACGTGCTTGAACGAATGTTTGATCCCTTCTTTACCACCAAGCCAATTGGTGAAGGGTCGGGGATGGGTCTCGCTGTCGTTCATGGAATTGTCGCCAATCATGGTGGGGCAGTGATGATCGATAGCCAAGGAGGGAAGGGGACAAAAGTCGAGGTGTATCTCCCTGCGATCCTAACGCCCACCTGGGATGGGATGGGAGATCAGGACCTTATCCCCGTGGGGAAAGAAACCATTTTATTTGTGGATGATGAAGAGACGATTGTGCGACTTGGGAAAGAATTGCTGTCACCATTAGGCTATACGGTCGAAGTCCATACAAGTTCCCAGGAAGCCTTGAATGCTTTTCGGCAGAATCCACAACGTTTTGATTTGGTTATTACCGACCAAACGATGCCAGGGCTGACGGGAGAAGCCTTGTCGCGAGAACTTTTGCGCGTCCGTCCCGAACTTCCCATCATTCTTTGCACAGGATTTAGTCACATCATGACCGCAGAAAAAGCAAAAGCCTTGGGGATTCAAGCCTATCTTATGAAACCATTAGCTATTAGAGATTTAGCTCCCATTATTCGGCATGTGCTTGATAAAACACTCTCGTCGTTGGTGTGACATGCCATAGCCATTATCGGTATCTGCCGAAAAAAACCATGAAATAGAAAGCATGAAATTGTATAATAAAAGGAACATCTTATGCCCTGAATAACAAATTTCTTTTTATTTGGTCATTTCAAGTCCCACAAAATCCTATAGGAATGCCAGAGTTGATCGTCCATATTGTTTTTCCGGGTTGAGAGCTTTGTAGTCGGAGACTCGAGGATTTGGAGCGATAGAGGAATTCAAACGATGGCGACCATTCTTATCATTGATGACGACCCACAAATTTGTGATTTGTTGGAACAGGTTTTAGAAAAAGAAGGCCATCTGGTCCACAGTGCTGTAAACGGCGAAGAAGGTATTGATCTGTACCGCCAGCATCTGCCCGACCTGATTATTCTAGATATCCTGATGCCCGAGAAAGAAGGGTTGGAAACCATTCTTGACCTTCGGCGAGAATTCCCCAACGTGATGGTGATCGCGATGTCTGCGGCGAGCGAAGGTGCAAAAATTGACCTATTAGAACTTGCGCAACGATTAGGGGCACAATATCGAATGACCAAACCGTTTCAATTGAAGACGGTTATTGAGTTGGTCAATTCTGCTCTGAGCAACAAGGTATAACCTGAAAGATCAGGCGAAGCGAGAGGAGCAGGAGGAAATCGGATGCTCAGGAGCCAATTCTGGGTGATAGGGATTTTTCATCTTTTTGCCTCAGTTGTTATTGAATGGTCTATCTAAATGGAAAAGCCGGCAGACCCTCAATTTCCCATTCATGACCTCTTACGTCGGCGGTGGAGTCCTCGTGCCTTTGCTGAACGGACCGTGGAACCGGAAAAAATTCAACGTATGTTGGAGGCAGCGCGCTGGGCTTCATCCTGTTTTAACGAACAACCATGGATATTTATTCTTGCCACGTCTGACCAGCCGACTGAACATAGCAAAATTCTCAATTGCTTCGTGGAGGGGAATCAAGTCTGGGCTAAGCGCGCTCCTCTTTTGATGATCACGGTAGCCAAACAGCATTTTGATCACAATGGTCACCCAAACCGTCATGCCTTTCATGACGTTGGATTAGCTGTCGGCAATCTCGTTATTCAAGCCACGGCAATGGATCTCGTTGTGCACCAAATGGCAGGGATTCTCCACGAAACCATCCGTGAGGGTTTTTCCTTGCCATCTGGGTATGAGCCTGTGACAGGGTTGGCTATCGGATACTCGGGAGAGCCGGATACCCTCCCCACCGAAATTCGTGAACGGGAGCAGGTTCCACGATCTCGAAAGACTCTGCATGAGTTTGTGTTTTCAAAGACATGGGGGCAACCCCCATATTTTCTTTCGTGATTCTATCCATCCCAAGAGCTAGTATTGCCAAAGCCTGAGACGAAGAGTACCTGCTTGAATGGGAAGCCATAGGTGCCTAGACCACATCGTCCCTTCCCAATTTCCATGTGTGGAGCAAGCTGTCTTCCCCCCGGTCCCCAAAATGAATAAAGTAGACAAATCTTGTAATCCATTTTTTTATTCCCTGTGAGGATTCAAGCTGTGATGCGTATCCCGAAAGTGATGGAAATAATCTCTTGTATGGTTCGATCACTTACCATGCTTGTTGTTGTGGGGTTGGTTTGGGGCAATCCTGCGTTGGCAATCAAAGATGCACAGGAATTTTTAATTGGTGAGAATCCGCAAATTTTGTGGAAAGTGCAATCTTCACAGAATACGATTTATTTAGCAGGTTCGATCCATGTCTTACAGAAGCACCACTATCCCCTGCATCACGCATTTAATGATGCGTTCAATGAATCCTCCAGAGCCATGTTTGAGGTGAATTTGGATGGGCTCTCGTCCCCGCTGGCGCAAATGAACATGCTAAGAAAAGGCCTGTATCGCAATGGAGAGAGCTTGCCGAATGTGTTGTCGCAGGAGGGTTATGCCACAGCGAAAACCAATTTGACGGAGCTTGGAATGCATATCGAAGATTTTCATCGCATGAAGCCCTGGATGACGGCCACGGCGGTCATGGCATTGGAGCTTCAAAAGTTAGGGTTTGAAAGCGCCTTGGGCGTCGATCAGCACTTTTTTGAGAAAGCTCGAGCGGCGGGAAAAGGCATACAAGGGTTGGAAACCGTGGAGTTCCAACTCAATCTGTTTGATCAATTACCCGCCGCCATTCAAGAGCAATTTCTTTTACAGACGTTGGAGGATCTCAAAACCTTGGGCACCCAAGTCAGCGATATGGTCAAGGCGTGGCAACAGGGAAATGTTCAGGAATTGGAAACGCTACTCGAAGGCATGGGTGAATATCCTGAGCTGCATCAAGCGCTTGTTGTGAATCGAAACAACGATTGGCTTCCTCATATTGAAAAGGCCCTTCAAGAAAAGGAACCAGTCTTTATTGTGGTCGGTGCCCTGCATCTTCTTGGGAAGGACGGACTTGTCGCGATTCTGAAAGAAAAAGGCTATCTCATTCAGCAGTTATAGCTCGTCAAAAAACACAACGGGGAGAGCGTGAATTGAACGCTCTCCCCGAAGAATTATCGAATCGGTGTCTTTCAACACGAATTACGGTTTGATATACAAATACCCTTCTTTTTGCAAATCTGCAATGCGTTTGACGGCCACTGGATGGGCCGTTGGCTTAAATCCGGCTACCAATTTTTCCAGGGGCGTCCCAAACAGTTTCATCGAGACTTGGCACATTTCCGCTTGTGCGCCTTTATCAATAATCACTTTCAACTTATCGCGCAATGCGGGATCGACGGTTTCTTTTTCGAACAATTTTAAGGCTGGACCATGCACGACTAACACAATATCAATCTTGTCAGGCCCGCCTTCCGCTTCAATGTGCTTGTTGATTAAGGCCAGGGCATATTTCGCCACCTCGGGATCCTTTCCATCCACGTGGTAGAGGACTTTCGTCTTACTCGAATCGGCCAAGGCCACCCCTGGGAGGGCGAAGAACAGAAGGCCAGGAGTGAGTAACCCTAAGGTCAGGACGACCCATCGAAATCTCTTTATTCCTTGAATAATCATGAAACCGCCTCCTTCATGTGATACCAATTTTCTTGTAGAGAATGTACAAGACCATCTTCTTTATACATCCTACTCCCTGGGATACTGCGGGAGATAGGGTGAGACGAACAATCTCGGGAGTGGTACACTTGAGTCAGAATAAACGAAATTTAAACAAACCAGAAACGCAGGAGATAACACTATATGATTACCGCAATAGGTGATGTGTTACGACGGTGTTATGAACGGGGGTGGATAACCAGTCGGGATGGGAATTGTAGCCTCCGTCGGGCCAGAAGCGTGTACCTGTATGTCACCCCATCAGGATGGAGAAAAACGATCGTCCATCCTGAACATATGATCAAAATTAAGTTTGTTGATGGGAAGATGCACGTGCCTCCAGGAACCAATCCTTCTGGTGAGCTTCATATGCACTATCTCTTAACGAGAGGCATGCATCGCACCAGGGCCGTGGTACATGTGCATGCAACCCATGTCGTGGCAGCCATCCATCGAGGGTTCGACCTTCAAAAAATTTGTAAGGAATTCCCAGAAATTTACCGGTATACCAGAATTGGTCCGACCGTCCCCGCCCTTCCCGCTGTCAGTTCAGAATTGGGTGAGGCCACAGCGCAGGCACTAGGGGTCACGGAAAAGAATCCTGGGGGAGATTTTGATATTGTGGGACAAGCCAACCACGGCGTTTGTTCGATGGCTCCCGACCCCTGGTCGGCCTACGAACACATTGAAAGACTTAATCATATTTGCGAAATTGTCCTAGCCAGCGGCGTCTCCCCCTAACAGAATGGTGAAAATGGCCGTTCAGCTTTGTTCTCGCTTCACTCGGAGACTCAACCTACATGAGAGTACGCTTCGTCTCCTCGCTTGCTGCGACCGCGCTGAACAACCATTTTGACCCTCCTGCCAATCAGATTGGATATTCCATAATTCGCTCTGTCTTGCTGACTAACTTCAGACCAGTTATCATTTTTCTTCTGTCAATTTTACCCTAGAACAATCACGGCTTTATTCAAATAGAAAGGACCATTGATGGCTTCAAAGAAATCTTCTCGCAAAACGTCTGTTAAGAAACCCGTGAAGGCAAAATCTTCGGCAAAGAAAAAAACTGTCGCAAAAAAAAGTAAGACTAACCCGTCATCTAAACCTACTTCGACAAAAAAGACGGGAAAAGCGGTTTTAAATAAAAAGGGCACAGGAGTAGCGAAGAAACCCAAAAAGGTCATTAAGCAGGCGGCGAAGAAGAAAGTTCCGGCTAAAGCCGCCGTTGGGAAAAAGAAGGTAGTGGCAAAAAAGGCTGCATCAAAAAAGAAGAAAACAGCGTCGAAAAAGAACGTGGTGAAAGCTGTTACTAAACCCAAAGCGACAAAATCCGTGAAGAAAAGGCCGTTGGTTCAAAGAAAGAAAACAGCAATTCCTAAAAAAAGTGTAAAGTCTAACTCAGGGAAGAAGGCAATACAGAAAAGCGCGCCCTCATCGGTTCCTTCAACTAAACAATTGCCAAAATCAAAAGAGCACCTGCTCTCCTTCAATGGGCGCTACAATATTGGAGGGCTTTTTGCTTGTGCCATGGAACGTCGTCATGATCCTGATTGGTCACGGCTTCGAGCCGTGCTGCGGCATTTGGATCTCACTTCACAAGAAAAAGACAATCTTATTCGCTTGTCCGAAGGATTCATGATTCCCAAATTATTCGCTGAGAACCTGCCAGAGCCGAAAGTGAACCAATTACTCGCAGACTTAGTAAAATTTGGGATCAAGCAAGGAAATTACGAGAAGTATTGGCGTGAAGAAATTCAACAAATTGGATTCTGGCTCGGCGTCTTCCCCGCCCAATTCCAAGCCATCGAACACCAAGTCAAACGCTAATGCTGAATAACTCAGACGAGTGTGAAATCCGGAAGACCATCGCCGAGTTGCTTAGGTGTAATCATCAGGCTTTAATCTGGCTGACAGTCTCAGAATTGACTAAAAGTGGATGCTCACGAGCTTTGCGGAGCAATGACTCTTCTCGACCCAAAAGTGGACATTAATTTTGATTGAGGGTGGGGCTACCTCTCGGAGAAGCCTTTGGGGACCAGGCTATGGGGGCTGTTGGGCCCCCAGGCGCCGGCGCTGAACGCTCATTAAAAATCAGGCAAGCCTTGATTGTCTCAAGAAAAAGGGAAACGATATGAGTAAAGTAACATTTGGAGTCATTGGAACTTCAAAAAAAGAGAATGAGCGACGTGTTCCAATCCATCCAGAGCATTTGCCGCGTCTTCCTGAACACATTCGCCGCCAGCTGATATTTGAGGAGGGCTATGGAGCACCATTCGGTATCGCAGACTCGGAAATTGCAACTCAGACGGGTGGCATTTCCACGCGCCACGAACTATTGGCCAACATGGGCTCAGTGATCATTTCCAAGCCAGTAGAAGCTGATTTACAGGAACTTCGTGATGGAGGAACGCTTTGGGGCTATGTGCATTGCGCACAGCAACGGTCGATCACTCAAGCGGCGATCGATCGTAAGCTGACACTCATTGCCTTTGAGGATATGTTTGTGTGGGGACCCAACGGACAGATTGGGCGCCACACCTTCTATAAGAACAACGAAATGGCTGGTTATTGCGCGGTATTACATGCCCTCCAACTAAAAGGGATCGACGGGCACTACGGAAACCAACGCAAAGTGATTATTTTTGGGTTCGGTGCGGTCAGCCGTGGGGCCATCTACGCCCTCAAGGCACATGGGTTTAGAGATATCACCATCTGTATTCAGCGTCCCGACCACGAAGTACGTGAAGAGGTGCTTGATTGTCACTATATCCGTATCCGGGAAGGCCATGACGGCGAAGTGCGCATGTTGACGGTGGAACACGATGGTTCTGAGCGACCGTTGTCTGATCTGATCAGCGAATCAGACATCATCATCAACGGGACCTTGCAAGATCCTGATCATCCCATCCATTTCGTGACCGAAGAGGAACGCTCATCCCTCAAGTCCGGCTGCCTGATTATCGATGTCAGTTGCGACGAGGGTATGGGATTCTATTTTGCCAAACCAACCACATTTCATCATCCAATGTTTAAAGTGGGACTGGTCGATTATTATGCCGTTGATCATACACCAAGCTACCTCTGGGAAAGTGCTTCGCGATCTATCTCTGCCGCTCTTATTGTCCATTTACCGACTGTGTTGGAGGGCCGTGAGAGCTGGCAGAGAAATGAGACCATTCGTCAGGCTGTGAATATTGATGCCGGCGTGATTCAGAAACCCACGATTCTTTCGTTTCAGACTCGCCAGCCCGACTATCCCCACGCACCCATCGATAAGGTTGGACATGCTGTCTCGAATAAGGTTGATGCCTAAAGATCCCGTACACTCTGACGTATTGTTCCTTCGCTGTGCTGTTTGCCGTCAACCAAAAGTGGAGCATTTGGGTTAAAAATCTAAGAGGTCCTTTCTTTGAAAATTTCCTTTGCCGAATGTCTGTTTATGGCTGGCAACGACTAGTTCCGAGGGTAAAATTTTGGCCACACAAACGTCCGCTATTAGATAATCCCACGATCTAATCAGGCACTGTCTGTAAGAACAGGTCTGAATTACTACACTTAAATTCTCCAATCGTGGCTGACTGAACGGTGTGGATCATCAACGTCCTAAGCATGCTATTTTTGCGACGTGAAATTTCCGCTTCTCTCTTTTTCCTTTATCCGACGCCTGCTGTTCGGCTCTTTGGGTGGACGCTCTAATCGGAGGTGGGCATTGTTTGAGCGAAGCGAGTTTTCCCACCCCACTATAATTTGCGTCCAACCAATCTAATAAGGTCGAACTGGGCGTCAATGGTTTTGGGTCCTTTTCCCGAAAAAAAGTGCCTCGGCGGTCATGCCGAAACCCGGCAAGAAAACTTTAAAGGTTTCTGACGCCATGTATTTATTGCAATCAAACTATTGAATCTTTTGGTCCGTACTGCGCTTCTTTTTTCTGTAGGCCCAACAGGCGAACCCAATCGATGCAAAAAGCAGAAACGGCCATCCATAGTAAACCAGCATAAATCCTAGGACGAAGAGGGTGCCAAGCAGAGGAGCCCAGAAATTGGGATTGCGAGGATAGTCCCATTTGAGAGACATGAGATCAGGAAGCCCTTGTTCTTCCCAAGCATCACTCGTTAATGGACTAATTTTGTTAAGATCTGCACGGCCAATGCGAAAGAAGAACTCCTTGTCGGGATCGCCTGTCAGCATGGCTGGGTTTTTAAGGTGGGGCTGAACCCCATAGCGTCGCGTAAATATTGCCTCGTCGGTCACGGCGTATTCGACCAAGGGACCGACTTGGTCAGGATAATCATTTGGGCACAGGAGTCCCCCGTCAGGTGTCCCAAGACAAACCTCGAAACTGTTCATTCGCCAGACGCTAAACCCCGGAGCGATGTCCAAGTGATAGTCATTCCACCCGGTGGCATTAGCTGAACCTACAAGAATCAGAGTAGACAGGACAAGAACAAGGAATGCAATCATGTTTGTTGGCATTCAAAAAATGAGATTAGAATGGTTCTTTCTTCTGGTCTCTTTAACTTAGTTTCCTTGCATTACAAATCCAAATGGAGCGGGGAAGGACAGAATGGCAAATATGACTAGGAGAGTTAAGCACAGATAAGCCACAGCAACATTTTTATTGCAAATCCAACGTGAAAACTTTCGTCCAATATAGATTCCCCCAAGACACCCTATTGTTCCTGCTAAGGCTAATCCTATCCAAAAAGAGCCACTTCCTATTCCTACATTCATCCCTAATTTGGATAGGACTGACGAAATTCCAATAAAGACAATTAAGAGAATGAACAAAAAGGTTACCCATCCACTTAAGATACCAGTGAATTGACAAATCCAGCATGGAATTTTTTGAGAAAGAGGGTCTTGGCTAACCATATTTGTCTTTACCATTTATTGTTGAATAGTAACTTTAAGGACCTAAAATTGTGACCGAACGAAAATTGATTTCTTATTGCACCAATGAGAACACACCAGGACATAGGTTTCTGCCTCTCATATTTCGGTAACCTTTTTCTCGACAATATCTGGTGGGGTCATAGTCATATATTTGTGGGTTGATCTTCCAGAATGCTTTACTGAAACAATTGGGTCGGCCCATTGGGCGCGGCCGAGAAGCGGAGTTGAATCCAGAAGTTCAGGCAGGCACTGTTTGAGCGAAGCGAGTTTGCACGCCGCTGGATTCGGTGAGCATCGAAGGGCATCACCTGGACCACGCCCAGGGCCAAATGGTTTTGGGTCCTTTTGCCGAAACAAAAGGACCTCGGCTGCCCGGGCGAGACCCGGTAAACAGCATTCAGGGTAAGAGGTTTTAAAGGAATGAGTAGAAGAAATTCAATTTAAGGGAAGGATCTTGCTTCTAGTTAGCCAAGATCGCGTCGGCCTTCAATAGACTTTAGAAGGGTCACCTCGTCGGCATATTCAATATCCATCCCGACAGGAATCCCATACGCAATACGAGACACCTTCACGCCCAGGGGCTTCAGGCGTTTAGTCAAATAAATCGCCGTAGCCTCACCTTCAATCGTCGGGTTCGTTGCCACGATCACTTCTTTAATGCCTCCTTGCTGAACTCGATTCTCCAAATCATGGGTGCGAATATCTGCGGGGCCGACCCCGTCTAAGGGCGAGAGCGCGCCATAAAGGACATGATATAAACCACGAAACGCGCGACTTTGTTCAATTGCATGAAGCGTACTGGGTTCTTCCACGACTAAAATGCTGGTGGTATCTCGTTTGGGATCAAGGCACACGGCGCAGAGTGGACCTTCGGCAATGTTCCGACATTGCGTGCAGAACGTAATTTTTTCCTTCACTTCCCGGATGGCCTCCGCTAAGCGGAGCGCTTCTTCTGTATCAGTTTTCATGAGATGGAACGCTAACCGTTGGGCGGTTTTTTGCCCAATGCCCGGTAAGCGCACCAACTCTCGGGTGAGCCGCATGAGCAGGCCTTGAGGCTGGCCGTTGGATTTCGATGTTGATGAACCTGTGTGGTCTTCCATGGTGTGAGCCGTTACGCTTTCTTAAAACATACCGGGAATGCCCATCCCGCCCGTCAGAGATTTCATTTCATCTGCCATGAGTTCTTTAGCTTTTCGGAGCGCTTCATTGGTGGCAGCCACCAGGAGATCTTTCAACATATCAGCATCCCCTGATTTTAGGACTTCAGGATCAATGGTGATGTTGGTAATTTGCATGGCCCCGTTGGCTTGCACGGTCACCATGCCCCCACCCGTTGACGCTTCCACGGTTTTGGTCGCGGCTTCTTCCTGAATTTTCCCCATTTTCGACTGCATCTCTTGTGCTTGTTTGAGTAAATTGCCCATATTGGCAAAAGGATTTTTCGACATTACTCTGCCTCCTCTTTTTGCGGTATTCGTTGGGCTGACGCTAATTCTCCACCAAACAATTCTAATGCTTCTTTGACGAGTGGGTGGGCTTTGACCTCTTCCATCAGGTCTTGGTTATCTTCGTGTTTTTTTTTTGCTCGCAACTCACCCATGGAGGGTGGGCGTGTTTGCCCATCGTGCAATTCGATGACTTTGACTCGTATCGGGCATCCGGCCAATTCCTCGCAAACGCTGGCGATGAGGGTACGGTTTTCGGGCTTGTCTGTTCGCCACCGAGCAATGGCATCCCTCTTGGAAAAGCCGATGACGACCTGATCGGCTTCCAGGCTGACCACACTCCCCTTCTCTAGAAAGCTTCCCACATTGGGATGATCTTTTATCATGCGATCAACCACGAGTTCCCAGTTCAAGGTCACCGGTTGATCCGAAGCAGGGCTCGTCAGTTGGGGAGATGGAGATGGTTCAGTGGAAGACACGGCCTTGGGCGGAATCGGCTTTTCTTTTACTGGCAATGATTGAGATGGAAACATCGCCGCTGCTCCAGCTGAAGGCTTGGGTCGCTCCGGTGCTTTCTGCAATGTACGAGGGTTTTCAGTGGGCGGAACTGTGCTGGAAATCTGTGTAGGCGTTGCCCCAACTGGCGTGGCTATGGGCGAGGGTTTGGGTTGCTGTGAGGCTTGAGGCCTGACTGTTGCCGTTGTTTCTCTCTCCGTTGTTAAAGCGGTGCTAGGATCCAAAAGCGCAGCTCGGACCACTGCCGCCTCAATGAGAAATCGTGGATGAGAACTTCCCCGAAGACTGTCTTCGGTTCGAGATACGATTGAGAAGAGGGCCTGTAAATAGGGTTCGGTGAGTGACCCGGCTTGTTCAATGATTTGCGTGCCTTCTTCCTCTCCTAATTCCAAGAGGTTTTGCACCTGTTGATGCGAAGGCACCACGCAGGCCACAAGAAGATTTCGTGTCCGTTCCAAGATGGCGCGGCAATACACGCGTACATCAAAACCCTGGTCGACGACGTCCCCCACCAGGGTCATGGCTCGTGAAGCCTGGTGCGCTAATATGGCCTCAATCATCTGTCGAACCAATTCATCGGGCACGGAACCAATCAAGGCTTCCAAATCTTCATGTTGCAGCGTTTCGCCTCCGAATGATACGGCTTGATCCAGAAGGCTGAGGGCATCGCGCATACTGCCCTCACTGGTTCTGGCCAACACGGATAAACTTCGATCCTCCACTTTCACACCGGTTTGTGTGGCCACATGGCGCAGTTGCGAAATAATTTCCAATCGAGAAATGCGTCGAAACGTAAAATGTTGGCAGCGAGACAGAATGGTCGCCGGAATTTTATGGACTTCCGTCGTGGCAAAAATAAAGACCGCATGGCTCGGAGGTTCTTCTAATATTTTGAGCAGGGCATTAAAGGCTGAATTGGAGAGCATGTGGATTTCGTCGATAATGTATACGCGATACGAGCCATGAAAGGGCGCAAATTTCACATTCTCGCGGAGTTCGCGCACATCGTCCACACCGGTATTTGATGCTCCGTCAATTTCGATGACGTCGACGGAATTCCCACGGGTCACTTCTACGCAACTTGGACAAGTGCTACAGGGTTCGCTGGTTGGGCCTTTGTCGCAATTGAGAGACTTGGCCAGAATTCGTGCCACCGTGGTTTTGCCCACTCCCCGCATGCCTGAAAACACATAGGCGTGGGCTACTCGTTGCCGAGCAATGGCATTGGTAAGGGTTTGCACGACATGGGTTTGCCCCATGACCTCCTTAAAGGTTGTGGGGCGGTATTTACGAGCAGAAACCTGGAATTCCATGTTTAGACGTCGTCCGGCCTGTTTTGTGAAATAACCGTTCGATAATCGGGAGGAGTTTTTTTAAGGAATAAACAGTGATGAGTAAGGAGGGACACCCAGACATCGGGAACAACGCAGTGTTTTTCCCCCTAACTTTTCACTACAGATTTCTCACCTTTTACAAAAATAAGTCGGGGCCAGGTGATCCTGCGGCACACAAACTAGCCCACGTACCGTTGCTTCCTTCCGGACCTGGCGGGGTTTGCAGGATTCTGTTGCACAGGGCCCAGCCCCTAAATTAGGTGTTGTTTATCGATCATTTCAACTTATGAATGGTGATCCCGTTGCCATCCCAATCTTCAATCAAGGCCATACGGCAGACAGGTGTTTCAATACATTCTGCCACAATTTTTACCCCTTGGGTTTTGAGGTGCTCTAACGCATCTTCAAAATGTTCGACCTCAAAGGCGATGGATGGCCCGTTTTGCCCAGAGGGTCCCCAGGCATTAGAGATGGCAAGTGTATGTGAGCCCACTTCATATTCCACCCAGTACTTTCCCGGCATCTCCTTAATCTCGTGATCTATTTCTCCAGGTTGGAGGCCAAGAATGCCTTCATAAAATTCTCTGGCCCGTTTCATATCCGAGACAGGATATCCTACAAAAGGAATTTCAGTAATCTGTAAGCCCATGATGTAGACCCATTAATTTCAATATGGCGGAGAGGGTGGGGTTCGAACCCACGGTACCGTCGCCGGTACACGTGATTTCCAATCACGCCGATTCGGCCGCTCTCGCACCTCTCCGTATTTGAGTATCTTTCTTGAAATTAAGTGTTTTTGCCTAATGGCGTATTTTCTGCTGTGTTTCCCCTAAATAAGAACTCAAGGCGTGACATATTACCATGGGGTCCCAAAGGCGACAAGCAACTGAATAAAGAGTTCAGGAGTATGGGATCAGGACAAAGGAGCATTATGGTGTTTCGGGCTCCTTACTCCATTCGGGATTGAAACATCCGTTGTCGTCTGGAAGATTTAAGAAGGGCAGCAAATAAATGGCCACGAAAAAGTAAGATAAACACTGAGGTAATGGGGGTGATGATGAGAACGAAGGTAACACTTCCATTAGAAGACATTCCTAAAAGAGACAGCCATTGGGAGAGGATAGAAAATGGTACGGTAATGAGCTGTCCAAAATCCAAACCGCCTCGTCTCCCGGCTTGGCTGGAAATTTGAAAGAAAAATGACAGGCCAAAGGGAGCTAAGGCGAGGGCGACCGGCAAAAACCATTCAATCCAATTTTCCAGAACAAATTCATAGCTTTCCTGGACGATTTCAAGCGCCGATCCTTTCCGGCTTTGATAAATGACTTCTGGAACTGGATTTAATAACACGAACATGAGAAAAAACACGGCGGTCGCGATAAGCGGCTGGTACGGGTTGGATTGCAATCCCATTTCTAGAAAGAGTAACGGGAACCACACCATAAATCCCACAGAAATCACTTCCCAAAAGTATTTCCCCACACTTTGTGGGATATCTTGCCATTGCAACCGTCGCCCGCCACGGATGGCTTCTTCCGTTAAGCTGAGGGTTGCGCCAATGATTAACGCATTGACACCTCCAAGGATCAATCCTCCGATCATCCCTAACGGGGCGATGAGTGAGGTGACAAGCACCATGCCCAGCGCAAAGAGGAACAGAGTAGGGATGAGGATCCAACTTTGTTGAAGAGATTGGAGGGTCGCAAGCAGGGATTGATGATATAATCGAACGGTTGCTTGAAAAAAGCCCGGCATCTAGGGAGAAATGACTGTGTTGTTGCTATGGTTTTGCAGGTGGTGGGGATTGTAAGTTGATGATATCCTGTTGCTGTTGATCGCGGTTTTCGCGGATTTTCTGTAGCCGACTCGGACGGTTCAACGTCCACGGTTTGATTTTGTCTGGGAAGGTTGGTGCAGGTGGTGTGGCGGATCCAACAGGAGAATGCTGAAAGTCGTAGCCTTGATGGCCGTCTTTCTTTTCTAGAAATTTCAGATAAATATCTTGGTAGAGCTGTTTGAGGTTCATAAGCTCGTACCTTACCCCACTTGGCTGAGGCTATCAAGTAGCGAAGGTTGTGTCGAATCGGGAAGTGTTCACGAATCCCGGCATCGACTGTATTTGGGGATGGCCTGTAGAAGAAAGACCTTTTATAATGAAGAAGCTTGACTTCAGAGTCCTTTTCGTATGATCAAGACGTGGAATGGTTCGACCATGAATCAGGCCTCGTAATTTGAATATCGTACATGCGCGAGAGTGGCGGAACTGGCAGACGCGCAAGACTTAGGATCTTGTGGGTAACCGTGGGGGTTCAAGTCCCCCCTCTCGCACCAATTTTTTACTTTCATCCCTAATCGGGTTTCTTACACAAGGATTCCTTCTCTTATGAAACTAGAAATGACAGAACTAGGCCCTGTGAAACGGGCCTTGAAAATCGAAGTGCCGGAAGAGGCCGTGAAAAGTGAGTACCAAAAGGTGTATGCCGAGCTGAAGAAACAAGTCCGAATTCCTGGGTTCCGACCGGGGAAAGCGCCCCTTGAACTCTTGCAAAAACGTTATGGTCAATTGGTGGGGCAAGATGTGATTCAGCGATTGGTGCCGGACTATTATCAGCGAGCGGTTAAGGAATCGGGGGTCGTTCCGGTGGTTGTGGACATTCCCCCTTTAGATCGCATGAAAGTCGAACCCAACACGGCCTTTACCTTTACCGCAACCGTGGAGATTAAACCGGCTATACAATTAGGGGACTATCGCCCACCGAATCCCATTTCCATAAAAAAAGATGCTCGGTCGGTCACTGATGAGCAAATTGATCAAGCGCTGCAAACATTGCGCGAAAAGCAGGCACAGATTGATGCGGCTCCTGAAGGGACGACACTTGGGGAGGGTCTCTATGCTGTTCTTACGGTTGAAGGGTTTCTGGACGACCAACCGGTGGAAGGATCACAAAAAAATGGGCATCTTCACCAAATTGGGTCGAAAACGCCCATTCTTGGTGTGGAATTAGACGATCAATTGGTGGGCAAGTCTGCTGGGGAGAATTTTGATATTCCTCAGCCGTATCCTCCAAATCACCCTGATCCCAACTTAGCCGGGAAAACCATGGTCTTGAAAGTCAAAATCGACGCTGTGAAAGAACAAAAATTGCCTGAATTGGATGATGAATTTGCGAAAGATTGCGGTGATTTTGAATCCTTGGAGGGTTTGAAAACCGCCATTACCACCCAACTCGAAAACATTTTGAAGCAGGATTTGGAAGAAGGCTATAAAGACCAAGTAATCGAACGCTTATTACAGATGCACCACTTTGATATTCCCGAAGTGCTGATCGAACGAGAATTGCAAACATTGGTGCGGCAAAAACTTATGAAAGAACATCGTCAAGCTCACCGAGAAGAGGATTTAGAGGAGCCGATTCGTTTACAGGAGGAGGCCAAACGGCTTCAGCAAGAGCAGCAACCTGAAGCCAAAAAGCGCGTAAAACTTAGTTTGATCTTAGATGCTATTTCTCAAAAAGAGGGGCTTGAGGTTTCTGAGGAGGACGTTCAAGCCGAGGTGCAAAAGCTTTCTACATCCTTGAAGCTGCCGTTGGGGGAAATTCAGCGCATGATAGAAGCTGGTGGGCAGGGTGCTCAAGAGGAATTCCGGGAACGAATGAAAGCCGAAAAAGCCTTGCAGTTTGTCTATCAAAATGCGGTGATTCAAGGGTAAGACCTCTGTAAGAGGCACAGTTCGTGAACGCCATAACCGATATCTATATCTAAAACGAGGAGGTCCCAGGGAATGCTCATTCCGATGGTCATTGAACAAACGAATCGTGGTGAACGGTCATATGATATTTATTCGCGGCTTTTAAAAGATCGAATTATTTTTATAGGGGCACCGATTGACGATATGTTTGCCAATGTCGTGATTGCCCAATTGTTGTTTTTAGAAGCGGAAGATCCTGAAAAAGATATCCACCTCTATGTCAATTCTCCTGGTGGAAGTGTGACGGCTGGCATGGGCATTTATGACACGATGCAATACGTGAAATCTCCTATTAGCACGATTTGTTTGGGACAAGCTGCGAGTATGGGAGCGTTGCTGTTGACGGCAGGGGCTACCGGCAAGCGTTTCGCGCTGCCAAATGCCAGAGTCATGATTCATCAGCCTTTGGGCGGTTTCCAAGGGCAGGCCACAGAAATTGATATTCATGCCAGAGAGATCTTGAAAATTCGTGAACGGTTGAACCAAATTATGGCTCACCATACCGGGCAGCCGTTAGAGAAGATTGCCCACGACACAGAACGGGACTATTTTATGTCTGGCGAGGAAGCCAAGACGTATGGCTTAATTGATGAAGTCATTACCCGTAGTCCGCAGACAGCTGACAAGGATAAGGCCAAGTCGGATACGAAGGGTAAAGACAAAGAATAAGCTTGGAGGAGGAATCTTCTTATGGCGCGACAAGCTAAGTCCGATGCCAATCTTCGGTGCTCTTTCTGTGGAAAGAGCCGCGACCAGGTTCGAAAACTCATTGCCGGCCCGACGGTCTATATTTGCGATGAATGTGTTGGGCTGTGTAATGAGATTATTTCCGAAGATTGGCAGGAATCCAGGCAAGAAATTTCTACGAAACTCTGCAAGCCGCTCGATATCCACCAACATTTAGACCAGTATATTATTGGGCAAAATCATGCCAAACGCGTGCTTTCGGTGGCCGTGTATAACCACTATAAACGGATTGCGGCCAATGAAAGTGGGGATGTCGAACTGCAAAAGGGCAATATCCTTATCGTCGGCCCCACTGGGACAGGAAAGACCCTCTTTGCTCAAACCTTGGCCCAACATTTGGATGTGCCTTTTACCATAGCCGATGCGACGACGCTAACCGAGGCGGGCTATGTTGGGGAAGATGTCGAAAATATCATCTTAAAGCTTCTGCAAGCTGCCGATTACGATGTGGAGCGTGCGGAGCGTGGCATTGTCTATATTGACGAAATCGATAAAATCACGCGGAAGGCTGATGGTCCTTCGATTACCCGAGATGTGTCAGGGGAAGGTGTTCAGCAGGCGCTCTTGAAATTGATTGAAGGGACCGTGGCGAATGTACCACCGCAAGGTGGACGCAAACACCCTCATCAAGAGTTTATTCAAGTGAACACGACGAATGTGTTGTTTGTGTGTGGGGGGGCGTTTGTGGGTCTTGATGCCATTATTGAACGTCGTCTCAACCAAAAACGTATGGGGTTTGGAGCCAATGTGCAGGCGCGAGGGAAAAACCAAATCGGCGACTTGTTTTCGAATGTCGAACCAGAAGATTTGTTGCAATATGGATTGATTCCCGAATTCATCGGTAGGCTGCCAGTTGTGGCGACGCTTGATGAATTAGATGAATCTGCGTTGGTACGTATTTTGACGGAACCTAAAAATGCGTTGATTAAACAATATCAAAAACTTATGGCTTTCGATGAAGTGAAATTGAAGTTTACGGAAGGTGCCTTGCAGGGCATTGCCCATAAAGCCTATGAGCAAAAGACGGGTGCCAGAGGGCTGCGTGCCATTTTAGAATCAATTATGCTTGATGTGATGTACGATATCCCCTCTCAGCCTGATGTGAAGGAAGTATTAGTCACCGAAGAGGTCATCAATAAGAAAGGGGAACCCATTAAGGTATTTGAACAAAAGAAGGGTGTGAAGCCAGCTATTGGCTCGTAACCTTTTCCTTTTTCCCCTCTCCTCTTCCTGATACCCATATTCTTTGTCATGACAGGCTACCTGTATTCCCTTGTTTTCGGTATTTCTCGAACAAAACCGAGGTTTGGCGTTGGGGACAAGCCCGATTAATGGGTTTTTTTATTAAAATGGCAAACGTGCAGATGGGATACTTGCCGAAGCCATAAAAAGTTTTGTCATCGATCTGTTTTTGGAAATTGCGCGGCTGCGCTTCTCGGTATTGTCATCAGCGAGATTTGACTTTTTTGCCTCTACGAGCTGGTTTCTTGGTCGCGGTATTCTTCGCAGCCACTTTCTTGTCGCTCGAGGCCTGGTTATCACTGACTTTGGGCTTACGGGCTTCAAATTCGAAGCCGACTTTTCCGTCATCCCCACGTTTCAGATAAGCCTTGAACTTGCGACGGGTTCGTGATGACACAAAGCCGGTCAGCAATTCGGTTCTGCCTTCGCTCAGCAATTTTCGGATCTGAGTGGGTTCGATTTCTTGTTGAAGTATGACTTTGCCCGTTCGAAAATCGCAGGTCTTGTTCGGGCCGATCGCTTTTTCACAGATATAGTTCATTCTGTGTTCATAAACCAATGCCTGACATTTCGGACAACTGCCGAGTGATTCCTGGTCAGAAAAATCAACCGGTTCACTGTTTTCATTGTCATCATTTTGCCCGAAGTCAAATTCAAGCTTGTGCTCATCGGTCAGTTTGAGGATTGCCGCAAATGGTCGGCCAAGCCGACTGCGAAATCCCTGCAATGGACCAATCGTGCGCTCCGTAATCAGGGTTTCGGCTTCGGGTAGTTCTAATTGACGGCTGCCAGGAATTTTCGTAATTGAAAAATCGCACTGCGTGCAGGCAAACCGTTTGTAATTTTCTTTGACCAGGCTGCCGCATTTGGGACAAGGTGATTGCAGCGTTGCGTAATCGCCTGGGATGGTTGTCGCGCCGTAGTTTTTGGCCCTCGCAACCATTTGTTCAACGACTTTACCGATTTCTTGCATAAACGCGTCGCGGTCTAACTGGCCACGTTCTATCTGCGAAAGCTTGCTTTCCCATTCGCCGGTCAGTTTCGGCATCGTGAGTTCGGTCACCCCCAGTCCGCGTAATAAAGTCAACAGTTGAAAGGCCTTGGTGGTGGGCATCAGGGACTTTTCTACGCGCATGAGATAGTTCTCGCCAATCAAGCCTTCGATGATCGCTGCGCGGGTTGCCGGTGTGCCCAGACCTTTGCCAGACATGGCTTCGCGCAAGTCTTCATTATCAATCAGTTTTCC
>JAJDBR010000191.1 GCA_029261275.1 Nitrospirales bacterium | reverse complement strand
GTTAAAATACCTGCCCATAGACCACCCAATGTCGATCATCTGGTACGTCGACAAATAACCGACTGAGATTCAGTTCGGCCAAGTGAGCAGCCACCTCATCTTCAGTAAAGGCAGCCAATAAGGAATGATAAAAATCTTGGCGCAATTGTTCTGGTTCGCTGGCAGCTTGTTCATCAACAATGGCCTGTGCCGCTTCAGGACTTTCGGGACGAAGTAGATCCATGATTAGAACGGGGCTTCCAGGTTTGGGCAACATTTTCATGCTATACCAAAAACGCAAAGGATTGGGCACATGGTGCACTAAGCTATTGGAAATAATTGCATCGGGAGGTGAAGACAAGTTCACGTCCTGAAAGCGTTGACAAAGAAACTGAACACGCTCTTGAAGCCCAGCTTTTTGCACGGCTTGTTCCGCATAGGCAATCATCGGTTGAGACGCATCAATTCCGGTTACCCGACATGTGGCATGGCGACGGGCCATGCGAATGGGAATATCCCCAGGACCGCAGCCCAGATCGAGAATATGAGGATTCTCCAAACCAGGGTACCGCGTAAAAAACTGATCCACGAAGCTTTGATTTTCTTCCTCAAAATCAGCTTGCGCATAGGCTAATACTTGGTCGGGATCATTCATCACTTCTGGCTCAAGCACACGTTTCATCATGGCAAAACCCTTTCAGACAACATTTCCACCCACACAGGATCACCTTGTCGCACTTGCCCTTCGGTCAACACGCGCGCATAGAGTCGGCTCCACCCAGGATAAACTTCCTGATCAACTCGGTGAAAATTTCCTTTGTGAAACCACGACTTAATGCGTCGGCAGGGCTCGCAAAACTCGGTGAATTCAATGCAGACCTGTTCTCCAATTTTCATATGATCCCCCGGTTGAATGTGTGCCCAATCCAACCCAGAAAAAGTGAAGTTTTCACCCAATGCTCCAGGATGAACGGTATGCCCTTCTTGTTGTAAGGCTTGAACCAGCTCGTACGAATACACACAGATCGCGCGATCAGGACCGCCATGCAGAGCCTTATTGCGATGTCCATCATCCTGAATACCTTTCTTTGAGACCCATGCCTCTGGTACTGAGTGCTTTGGGACTCCACCTGGGGAAGCATTAATTTGATAGAGGTAAGGGGAGGATTCCATTGAGATTGATGGGACAGAAGGACAATGTGAAATCGTAGCCAGCGTTGGAACAGTGGGTCAACCAATAACGCGTAAGGCTTCCGACAATCTACCCTTATTTAGGAATGATCTTGTGAAGGAATGCGTCTAGCTCTTGAAAATAGGATTCGCCGCCAATAAACGGAACATCATTGTGCTCGGCTCCTGAAACGACATACCACTGTTTTGGTTCATGGGCCGCCTCAAACACCTGCCTCCCCAATGCCAATGGCACAATTGAATCCCGTTCCCCGTGGATGACCAACAACGGAAGGTGCAGGTCACGAACTTTTTGCGCAAGATTGAATTCCACATCCATCAACCATCTAGCAGGCAACCCAAAACAATGATGGTCCGCCATGGCCTGAATTGAGGGGAAAGACCCTTCCACTATCAACCCAGCTGTGGGACGCTGAGCAGCCACTTCTCCGGCCACGCCGGCGCCTAACGATCGCCCAAAAAGGATTAGGCGCTCAGGCGAAATCCGGCGTTGATGAATCAAATAGTCATAGCTCGCCAGCGCATCTTGGTACAGTCCGATTTCCGAGGGTATTCCGGTACTTCGCCCATATCCTCGATAATCGAAAATAAAGACAGAGATTCCACGTTGGAATAACTGCTGGATATTTTCTAGGCGGTGACTCACGTTGCCCGCATTGCCATGACACCATAGAAGGATAGGTCGGCTGGGCCCCGCATCGACAAACCACCCAAAGACAGTCACGACGTCATCAACCGGAAGCCATACCTCTTCTAAGGGCAACCCACTGAGTCGTGCCCAGTTCCGATCTTCCCAGGGGGAGGGTTGGAACACAAACGTACTTTCAAACATGCATCTAGGGTCTCAAAAGTCGTCGTTCATTTTTCGCTGCCGAAATTTTGTGCTGCCTTGAACTTCAGGTACAATTTACTATTCTGTTCAACACTAGCCTCAGCATAGGCGCGACCATGAAATAATGGCAACATACGTATTCGGAGACATTCAAGGATGCATGGGGGCCTTGCATCGGCTACTGGATCACATCAAATTTGATCAAGCTCACGACCGTCTGTGGTTTGTTGGAGACTTGGTGAATCGTGGTCCACAATCCCTGGAGGTGTTGCGCTTTGTGAAACAACTGGGTCCCTCCGCCGTGACGGTGTTAGGGAATCATGATATTCATCTTCTCGCACTTTGGAGTCAGATTGTTCAGCCAGGTCGGAAGGACACTTTGCAGCCCATCTTAGCTGCTTCGGACGCCGACGAATTGCTCCATTGGTTGCGATTTCGTCCACTGATTCATGCTGAAGACGGGTTTGTGATGATTCATGCCGGAATGCTGCCTTCATGGTCACTATCCCAGGCGCTTGCCCTGGCAAGGGAAGTCGAAGAAGCATTGCAGCGTGATAATTTCCAAGAAATGTTACCGGTCATCTATTTTCGAAAGGCCTTAGACTCCTCCGCGAACCTGAGCACGGAAGACCGCTTGGGATTAACCACCAACGTCCTCACCCGCCTGCGGGTATGCACTCAGGAGGGAGAGCCAGATTTTTCATTTAAGGGACCCCCGATCGAGGCTCCGCCTGGCTATTTCCCGTGGTTCCAAATTCCCAACCGTGCCACGCAACATGATACGATTATTTTTGGCCATTGGTCTGCCTTAGGCATCGTCCAAGAAAACCATATCGTCGCGTTAGATGGCGGATGCGTATGGGGCCGAGAATTAGTCACCATGCGACTCGAAGATCGCCAACTTCTTCGCGTGCCCTGCTCTACATAGGTCATCCTCCTTAGTCCTACTCGTCATTCCCTAGATAGCACACGTGTGCACCTCATCGGCCCAGGCATACGATGCGCGGTTCTGATCAAAATTACTCTTCCAACATATTCTCATTTTTGTATCCAAACAGATAACAGATTGTATCTGTTTAGATAAACTTTTCACGTCTTTTCTCCTCGTTTCCCCTAACTAGCCTTCTGAACGTACCAAAAAAACTATTAAATCCTTAGAGTTTATACGTGTTTTGTTGCACAAATCACAGCGGCATCAGTCTTGCTGACTAATGAGGATCATTAGGAACTAAAACTATTTATTCTTAAATAGCCCAATTACCTGAAAATGTTTGAGCAACCATCGTTTATTCACAGAACCCTCGCACAAAGGCATTTTGTATTATTTGTTAACCAGGAGTTTCTTCGCTATGAAAAATCAACGACAGCCCCTCACTGACCTTACTCTCGATCAATCTGTGAAATCCCCTCGAAAATATAAACGGCGTCATACCCGAGTCCATTTGGACTCGCTGAAACCCCAACTGCCGGTTTTCTCAGAGGGGCCCTTATCCCAATGCCCCAAATGTCAGGGACTCATTTTTACCGAAGCTGGAGAAACCATGAGTCAGACCATCATCCGATGCCTCAACTGCGGATGGCAACCGCAATATCAAACCCCCATCATCCAGGAATCCGAAGAATCGCGTATCATGCGAACCCTCACGAATCAATTTGTTTCCGGGACTGATTGGGACCGTCTTCCCGTTGGTTGGTAAGTCAATAGATTGGCTGAGTTCAATCATTCGGCTTCCAAAGGTTTCGAATATAGCAGGGAATTTATGAAACCTCGCCTTCAAAATGAAGGGTTCTTGCCAAAAGTTTCTTCAGTCACGTTCCCTCCTTCAATTTCCTGCTGACCTAAGTTCATCAACGTTTCGCTTGACCCTTCCCCCTCCTCCTCATTAGACCCTCCTTTCCAGAACCAGGTACCATCCTTGCTTCTAGCCAACATGAAGGGGGTCACCTCAATGGGGGAAGGTCTGTGCTCGCTGTATTTGGCAAATTGTTCCACCTAATTTTCCCCAGCGCTGAACTACAGCACCTGGCAAAAAATGGAATAGAGTGCCATCCGCACTCAAACATCGCATGAAATATTTTTTCTATAGATATCAAGAAATTCCATGCTGGATAAAGCATGTTTGGCTAACCATATGTTTGGGGACAATTATCATCAATTCCTCTAACACGTATGCCCACGAGATTGCGATTCTAAAATCTTCAGAAATCAGAGCATACACGATAGCCATTGAGGCCTTTAGAGAAGCCCTCCCGTCCTCCTTTCAGGTCACATTGGAATATGACCTCCAGGGGGATACGACCAAGGGGCGAAACCTGGCCCGTAAGATTCGCGCCTCCAATGCCAATCTCGTTTTAGCGGTCGGTCTCAAAGCTGCCCTTGCCGCCAAACTGGAAATTCTCGACATCCCTGTCATCGTCTGCTTGGTCCTTGACCCTGAGAAATATGGCCTTCCCACCAGCAACATGGTGGGCCTTTCCTTACATATCCCGTTTGAGCAACAGCTCAAGCCACTTCGAGCCTTAGCGCCGGAAATTTCCCGAATTGGGGTGTTATTTGATCCACAGAAATCTCAAGGCTTGAAAGATCTGTTAGAACAACATGCCAAACCTCTCGGTCTTACGCTGGTTTCCGAGGAAGTACATTCAGAACAAGAAGTGTCTGATGGGCTGAAAGTGTTAATAGGTAAAGTCGAGGCCCTGTATCTCCTTCCCGATAGCACCGTCCTCACTGAAAACACGTTGGACTTCCTTATCAGTTCCACATTGGAAGCCAATATTCTACCCATAGGGTTCTCTGCTGGCCTCGTCCGAAGCGGTGCCGTGACCGGCGTGTATCTTAATTATGCCGATCTAGGACGCCAGGCTGCGACCCTCGTTCCACGTATGCTCTCCTCTCGGACTTCTTTAATGTTTGGCACCATGTTGCCTCCCAATGTGGTCCACCAAGCTATTAATGTGAAGTCGGCGCGCTATCTGGGATTACCCCTCAACTCGACTATTCTGAGGTCATTCGATGAACAATATTGAAGACGATCATCTCAAATTTTCGTCTTCACCACCGATCTACCCGAGTGAAGACCCTACGAGATTTCTGAGCCTTCGAACAAAATTCTCGCTGTTTGTAAGCCTGGTGATTATCCTAGTCTGTACGGGTCTTAGTGGCTTCCTCATCCAACAGGAAGCCAGGATTATGAAACAGTCGTTGTTAAATACAGGAACCCTCCTGGTCACAACTTTGAATAAAATTAGTCTCAACCGATTGATTATCCAGGACACCGACTATTTAGAAAGAATGTTAGCGGGGAGCTTATCCGCTCCTGAAGTGGTCTACGCCATAACCCGAGATCAGAATGGCCAGATGTTAGTCAGCCAATCCAAAGGGATTCTCGTCAATACAGCTGAGGTCATTCGGGATGCCCGACAACCACTCCTTCCCGATGAAACCCATACCACACCGATTTTCTCTCAACCACCCCATGCCTCTAGCTTTGCTCAACCGTTGATAACGATTCTTCAAACCTGGGACTCAGAGGGTGTTATTTCATTACGCCCAACTGACACCGTCTCCACGCCACGGTCCTGGGTAATTTCCCAGGAAACCATTTACGACTTTGCCCTCCCGGTCTATCGCCAATCTCGCCCGTCAATCACTCTCGACTTACTTTCCTCGGAAACACTTGGCCCATCCCGATCGGCCAAACAACCGCCAACCGCTATCATCGGAATGATTCAAGTAGGTATTTCCACGACCCATATGCAGAATGCCTTGAATCAGACCGTGTGGAATATTGGCCTACTTACTCTTGGCATTATTCTGCTCGGAATTGGCCTGACCGTTCTCCTTGCCAACCGCATTATTACTCCTTTGCAGAAGCTCGCCAAGGCTGCACAGCAAATTGCAGCCGGCAACATTCACGTTTCTGTGGACCCAGAGACCCAAGATGAAGTCGGTCAACTTACCAGAAGCATTAATCAAATGGCAGAAGGCCTACAGCATCGGGAACTTTCCATTTCCACCTACATGACGACGATAACGAAACAAGTCCGTCAACTGAGTACACTCCATCAGACAGGTACCATAATTACGTCTACTTTGGACTTACAAAAACTCTTTTCCACCATGCTGGACGTCCTCCATGAAAATTTGGGATTTCATAGGATGGTGCTCATCCTGAAAGACCCGGAACAGAATCAGGCAGTGATTGCCCAGGTTTCGGGGATTCCTCTGGAATATGTTCCAAGGCTCGAAAATCAAACGTTTGCCATTTCACCCGGAACCGTAGATGAAACCCTCTTGATTCATGGCCAACCCGTTTTAATTACCGATTTGGGGAAAATCGGAGACCAACTGAATCCCGTCATCCGATCAGTCGCAGATATCTTAGGGGTGACCTCCTGCATCGGTGCCCCTCTCATCAGCCACCAACATGTACTAGGGTATTTGGGCGCTGATAAAGGAGGAACTCTTTGCACGCAAGAAGACCTAAATCTTTTAATGACGATCGCCAATCACGTGGCTGTGGCCATCGATAATGCCCGAACCTATCAAGACATGGAAAATCTGGCTCAAAGCCTTGAACAACGAGTCATAGACCGGACCAAAGATTTGCAGTCAGCCAATGAACGATTAAAAGAACTTGATCGTTTAAAGTCCGCTTTTGTCTCGATTGTCTCCCATGAGCTTCGTACCCCGATGACCTCTATCAAAGGATTAGTTGAGAATATGATTGATGGACTGACGGGGAATCTGAATGAACGACAATCCTTTTATTTGGATCGCGTCAAACACAACATCGAACGTCTCACGCGAATGATTAATGATTTATTAGATCTCTCCCGCATTGAAGCAGGGAAGATGGACCTTCATCTAGGACCAGTAAATGTTGGCAGCTTGGCACGCGAAGTCGTTGAACTCTTACAGCCTATGGCCGAAGAACGTCACCTGTTGCTTCAGGCCAAGGTCATCAGTCCTATACCGCTAATTCATGCCGATCGTGACAAACTGATTCAAATATTGACTAACCTGATCACCAACGCGATCAAATTCACCGATGCTTCTGGCACCGTGTCTGTGGAGGTTCGTCCCCAAGATAATGGCTCATCGGTAGGAACATGTATACAAGATACTGGGTGCGGTATTCCCCTTGAGGAACAGCAGACTATTTTCGAGCGGTTCTATCGGGGTCAAACAGCCGACGTCAAAAACCGCGGTGCAGGCCTAGGACTTGCCATTACGAAAAGCTTGGTAGAGTTACATGGGGGACGTATTTGGGTCTCCAGCACCCCAGGTGAAGGAAGTCAGTTTTCCTTGAATCTTCCTCTATGCCCGCCAGAACAATTGACAAAAATTTCTTAAATCGTATCTCTTTCGATACGATTAGTACCGGAAAGGATACAATTTTTTCATTCTACCCCCTTATTGGCTTCTTGAAAACACCCATTTGGCTAAGTCTCAAATTTGCATTGCCAATGGAATACTTGAGGCCGGTTGAAGTGAACGTCTCTTCCCACCCCCTTAAGTCCATTCATTTTTCTAACATGGGCCTAGCCTGCGGTAAGACCGTCCCCTATGTCTCAGAGACCTCGAATCTTGCTCGTCGATGATGATCCTGACATAACCATGGCCCTTGTGGATTATCTTCACCAAGAAAATTTCGAAGTGGAGGTTGCAGATACGGGGAACGCGGCCCTGGAAAAAGCCTTGTCCCACCACTATGATGCCATTCTGTTGGATGTGGGGCTTCCTGATCGAGACGGCATTGAAGTCTTAGAAGAATTGGCTAGGCAGAAACCTGAACTCCCTATTATTCTCTTGACGGCCTTTACTTCCTTGGGCAAATCCACTCCGCCGGATACGCTCAATAAAGCCTTTGCGTACATGACCAAACCCTATAGTCGAGAAGAGGTTCGCCAGGTTCTTCGCCGGGCAGTCTTGGGGGGCAGGGGATCTGAGAGCCATCGAGAGACCCCAGCAATGGAAAACCCGGTATTCTTTCCATCAATTGTCCAACCCAGTCCCACCTCCGCACCCAGGATCAAAGGCCCCAGCTATCAGCTCTCATTAGATGAATACCAGCGATTGGCTGAAAATATCCAGCTCATGCAATTCGCCTTTGATCATGTACCCGAAGCGATTCTCGTGGCCGACACCAACAAACGTTTTCGTTTTGCCAACCAGGCGGCCTACCAAATATTAGGGTATACCAAAGAAGAGCTCCAAGCGTTGCGTATTCCAGATATTGCCCCCAACCATGATAATCAACGCTATCAGGATCATCTCAACGATTTGCGCCAAGGGAAAACCCTCTCCTATTATACGACGCATCGTACCAAGCAGGGACAGAATATTCCGGTGGAAATCTCCGTCTATATGTTAAATTTTCAAGGGCAGGAATTTACCTGTGCCATAACCAAACAGATGCCTGCTCAACCCACATCTCCTCAACGCACCGTCACAGGCAGTCGCACACCCACCAACAACTCAGGGTAAATTAATTTTTCCTGAAAAGCAGCTTGGGTCTCAACACCCCATCTTTAACCACTTCAGTCTATTGGCAGAGGAAAGGGGATGGCCCACTGTGATTGGTAGAACCTCAGATTACGATTCTTCCGTGCTCTGCTGAATATTTTTTTGTTTAATGAGGCGGGAGAGATAAGTTCGTTGCAAGCCCAACAATTCTGCGGCTTTGGTTTGGCTCCAATTGCTTCGTCGCATGGCCTGTTCCAAGATATGAGTGCTGAACCGATCCAGGGCGTCATGATAGGGTAGGTTGTCAAGCTCCTCTAATTCATCTTTACTGGCTCCTAACCCCAGAAGATCAGTAACGATTTCTTCCTCCACACCAAGGACAACTGCCCGAGCAATCGCATTATCCAATTCCCGGATATTCCCCGGCCACAAATAGCAACGCATCGTCTCAAGGCATGGAATAGAAAATTTCCGTTTTTGCCGTTTCATTTCCCGAACATGCCGGGCCAGAAAATATTCCGCCAAAGGAATGATATCTTCAGGACGATCCCTCAAGGGTGGCAAGGATAGATTCACGACATTCAATCGAAAATAGAGATCTTCGCGAAAGGTGCCGGATTTAACTGCTTGCTTTAAGTCCTTATTGGTTGCAGCCACCACACGAATATTGACTCTCACTAAGCGAGTTCCCCCTACACGGGGAAATTCATGATCTTGGAGGACACGAAGCAATTTCGCTTGCAAGCCTATCGGCATATCACCAATTTCATCGAGAAAAACCGTACCGCCATCCGCCGCTTCAATTTTGCCTTTTTGTAAGGAATCCGCCCCAGTAAACGCCCCTTTTTCATGTCCAAACAGTTCATTTTCTAAGAGTGTCTCAGTGAGGGCGACGCAATTGATGACACTAAAGGGCATATCCCTTCGATTGCTCCATCGATGGATGGATCTCGCAAACAGCTCTTTTCCGGTCCCACTCTCCCCTAAAAGCAACACGGTCGCATCGGTGTCCGCTGCTCGTTTGGCGAGCTGGACCATAGAACTGACTTGTGGGCTCTCTCCGACGATTTGGCTGTAACGACTTTCAACTTCCGTCCGTAAAGACGCGACCTGGCGCCCCAAAGCTTCTCGTGCCAAGACCTTTTTGAGTACTAGAGATAAATGGTCTAGCTCTATGGGCTTGGTGAGAAAATCATAGGCTCCAGCCCTCATGGCTTCCACCGCTTTGGTAATGGTGCCATGCGCTGTCATGACGACAACGGGAAGATAAAGGGGTTCGCCTCCTCCAAAGCCTTGCGTCTCACCAGCTTCATTTTTTTGGGCACTAATTTTTCCCAATTCATGGAGCACTTCCATCCCCGTCATTTCAGGCATTTCTAAATCCAACAACACTAGATGGGGGAAATGCTGATCTAATTTCTGTAGGGCCTCTTTTCCATTTCCTGCCGACAACGTTTCATATCCTAAGGACTCCAGACGATCGGTAAGCATCAGCACAATGTCAGGATGGTCGTCAACAATCAGAATTTTCTTTTTCATAACGTTCCTAATGGTTAAATCCGCACCGGATTTTTTCCAAAGGTTTGCTCACCTGGTTATTGAGATTTACTGGGTTGGCGCAGAACCATATCTTCGCAGGGCTTTCCCATATTCCCTGAGCGAGATTCATCGTCTCAGTCCCTCAAGAACCGCAGCGGCCAACAACGGCACCATCAATTCATGATGGCCAATCAGACTATAGCCTTTCCCACCTTTCTGCGTGGGACGTTTCACGACATTGGTTAAGGGACGGTAGTGAGGAAGAAAATCCATGTTGACCGTAGTGATACGTTTGAGCGCACGACCGAGATTTCGGCCTAAGGTGACCGTTTTCAAAAAAACTTCCGGCAGAAATACTGCGGACCCCAGATTAATGTATACCCCACCTTCCATCTGTGAAACCACTGCGGTCAACTTGCGGAAATCTAGCAACGAACCGCCACCAATGGCTTCGCCATTGGCGCTGGGATGCATATGAATGATGTCCGTTCCAATGGCCACATGCACTGTGACCGGCAAGCCCAATTGCACACCCACTGCCAGCAGACTTGAGCGCCGATGCGGAAATTGTTTGGGATGGGAGGTAATATAGCGACCAACAGCTTCCCCCAGGCCTAATCCTTTTTGCCATCCGTTCACCATGGCCTCATTCAGGATACGGCCCGTGTCTTCCGCCATTCCAAACCGTCCGGAGTCGATTTCAGCTTCGACCTCTTCCGACGTGTGGCCTTGATACGCCAATTCAAAATCATGAATCACCACCGCGCCATTCATCGCCACGGCCGTCACGACGTCCTTACGCATCAGATCAACCAGAATAGGATTCAGCCCAACTTTTGTAGGATGCGCGCCCATTCCAAGGATCACAGGCTTCCCGCGTTGGCGGGCCGTAACAATAGCGGAAACCACGACCTTAAATGTTTCACCGGCCAAAATATCGGGAAGGGTTTGAAGAAATTTCTGGAATGAACCACCACGACGCCAAGGGGCTGCACCATCGGCCATCTTTACTTTGGAGTGGCGTGTGCGAAGGGGATAGGTGCGAAGCTGAGCAAGATTCAGCTTGGGCCCGATCGGGGAGGGAGATAGGTTAGACTTGATCGCCAAAAAGTCGCTCTTCAATCAATTCGCACAATACATGTCCAAGGGTGATATGGCATTCTTGAATACGCGCAGTGACGGAAGACGGCACGGTGAAACAATAGTCCACCACGTCGGCCAATTTCCCACCGCCAGCGCCAGTCCATCCCACCGTCACCAATCCACGTTCATGTGCGGCTTCCACACCACGAATGACGTTTAATGAATTCCCACTTGTGCTGATAGCAATGGCCACATCGCCTTTTCGACCATGTGCCTGAATTTGTCTTGAGAAAATATCCGTAAAATCATAATCATTCGCGATGCACGTCAAGGCAGCCATGTCAGTAGCCAAAGCCAGGGCGCACAAAGGCTCTCGGTCTCGGCGGTACCGGCCCACAAACTCCGCGGCGATATGAGAAGCATCACTGGCGCTGCCGCCATTTCCAAATAGCACGACTTTTTTACTGTCACGGAAGGCTCGTATCATCAATTGCCCAACCTCCACCACTCGCTCCGCATGTGTGCGGATGAACGCATTTTTTACATCCGCACTCGTTACAAAGGCTTCAATGACGTCTTCAATTTCCATGACGCACGGATTTTAGCAGGATAACACTCAGATTTCACATGCTAAGGGAATGGAACAAGTTGCCTGTGGAATCATCATCCCGATTTCTTGCCGGTCTCATCTCCCGATGATATAGTTCAGCCATTGTGAGTGCCCACCTGCCTACCAAAGCACTCCTTCTGGCTGTCCAGTCTGATCCTACCCCTGTCATTGGCATCCTGCAACAACTCAACCCGGAAATGGTCTGTTTTTTCCTCGAGGAGTCGTGTAAACATGTAGTGGAATCGGACGTCCACCCCGCCCTCGTTCATATGCCCCGATGCTGGGATTGGATTCTTACGCCGGATACAGCAAGTTTCCCAACCTGTCATCAAGCCTTAGCGCAAGGGTTGGGGCCTCTTTTAACCCAATGGAACGTCGCCCCGGGTGAACTAGCCATTGATTTAACTAGTGCTTCCCCTGCCATGGCATCGGCGATGACATTGGTGGGATTTCCATTTTCCACGCAAGTGTGGCTAATCCCCGTCAATACCTCTGACAAAGAATCACCAGGTTCTTCTACTCAGTCCGGAACCTCAGAAAATCCGTGGGATGCAGAGGCCCCAAGAATTCGCCAAGAAGCTTGTCATGCCTTCAATCAGGGATGGCATGACGCATCGGCCCATGCCTTTCGTACCTTAGAACACCGGGTCAGCGGGGGCTCGAAACCCCTGTATCGTGCCCTGGTGGATATTGCACAGGGCTATGGTCTTTGGGAACAACTCCAGTATCGCCCAGCTTGGGAAAAACTCAAAAGCGGCATCAAGGCCTTGGAGCTGGCTTCCGTATGGGGTGGCCCGCCAGGAATGGATCGCATCATCAAATCGCTCAAAGACAATCTCCGTTTTTTGGAATCCCTGGCCTTAGAAGCTAAGGAGATTAAATCTGCACTCGCGTTGGATCTCCTGGCTTGGGCCAAACGACGGGGTGATCGAGGACGAGATGTAGAGATGGCAACCCGCGTCCTCTTTCGTGGGTTGGAAGCGGCCACACAATATCAATTATCTCATCACTATCACATGAAAAGTTGGGACATCACGATCGAACAACTTCCGAAAGAGATGCAGGGGACCTGTCAGACTTGCTACATGAACGACATTGATGGGAAATATCGATTGCCACTTCTGGCACAATTTCACGCGTTAGCTGGCTTAGATGACCCCATGGGTCAGCGCTTTAGAACAGAATGGCCAAAAATGAAATCGTTATTTGACGCCGCTGATCATGCGGTCCTGGGGTATGGCTTTGAATCGCTCAAAGTCGAGCGATTCCACCAACTATTTGAACTGACCTTGAAATTGACCAGTACCGTTGCCTCAGATCTCCCTGTCTTTCCGACCTTAAAGTTCTAATTTCATTCAGGCCATTCTATGGAAGTCCGGATCTATTATGAAGACACCGATTGCGGAGGCGTGGTCTACTATGCCAACTATCTCAAATATTTTGAACGCGCCAGAACGCACTTCCTAGAGGAACATGGCCAATCTGTCAGTAAGCTCATTCAACAAGGGACAGAATTTCGGGTGACGAAGGCCGAACTAGCCTATCGTTCTGCTGCCGTGTATGGGGAAACGCTAGAAGTCGAAACCACGGTGGCAGCTGATCGCCGTGTATCTCTGACTTTCTCCCATGTGATTCGAGAACGTACCAGTCAACGCCTCGTTGTGGAAGGCTCTGCCACCCTCGTAGCTGTCGACTCCACAGCCAAAGTCAAACGCATCCCTCCGCCCATTCTGAAAGCCTTAAACCTCTCAACAGACTCCCCGACTTCTTCAACGTAATCGGGTCGCTTCTTGAGATTCCCCGTGCCACCCCATTCACGTCATCCGGCCCACTTACTGTCCATCCCCTTTTTGCCGTTTACCGAATCCCTAGAACTTCAGCAATCCCTCGTCGCCAAACGACTCGCCGACCAAGTACCGGATACATTGATTCTAACTGAACATGAACCAATATTGACCTTGGGCAGGACGACAAAACCCGAGCATTGGGAACCGCATTGGTTTGAACTAAAAAACCAAGGCCTACATTTGCATCAAACGAATCGTGGCGGCTCGGTCACCTATCACGGTCCCGGTCAGTTTATTGCGTATCCGATTCTTCGGTTAAAAAACTTCTGCCCAGGACCAAAGATCTATGTCCAGAAACTGGAAGAGGTGTTAATTCGAATACTAGCTGAATGGAGAATTGTAGGATGCCGACATGAGTCCTATAGAGGAGTATGGATCAATGGTAAGGAAGGCCATTTAGAAAAAATTGCGTCGATTGGCGTACGAATATCCAAAGGCATCACCATGCACGGCTTTGCCCTTAATGGGAATATTGATCTTCACCCATTTTCGCTTCTAACCCCCTGCGGCATCGAACATTGCGTCATGACATCAATGAAAAAAATTCTCAATCAACAAGTCGATGTGGCATCGGTGCAGGAGCAAATCGCCACCCATTTTGCCCACGTCTTCAGAATAGAATTGACTGAACATGAATTTAATAAAACAAAATTATAATCAGTCCTCTTTCCTCGTCATACCCGCATTTTATAGTGGGTATCAATCTTTATAACAGGATACTCCGGTTTTCGTTTAGACTGTAGATCAGTGGATCTCTCCAATCTCGCAATAAGAGATTTACTCATTTCTCTTTATAATCAAAAGTATGTACATACAACCCTGACAAACAATTCACTCATTCCATTTCTTTGAACATATAAGTGGTTGTCCCCTTTAAAAATGGGAAATGATTGCTAAAAGGATCATTTTTTTAAATTGAACGCGGTCGGTTCGGCTTTTGAAGAAATCCTCCAGGTATTAGAAAAGGAAGAAATCGTAAACCCTCCGCAAGAAAAAATTTAGGAAACTTTCACCTCCTTTTTCATACGATTCATTAATCTGACAATTTAAGGGAGCCACGACAATGCAAATCTAAAGCTATCACCCTCTTCTTCCGATAAAGTATTTTGTATAACGTTTGGCCGAAAACCATTCCTTGCGTAACTACCAGCCAGAGGACAACTTGGTGGGCGTTCGAAGGGCTCCAATACTTTCGAGGTTCACCCATGTCTACTCCGACAGTGCAAACAGACGAATCGGTCGAGGAACTCTTAGTCGCGATTATTGCCAAACTCGAGAAAAAAGAATTCGATCTTCCCCCACTCCCTCAAGTGGCCAGTCGCGTTCTCGCCTTGACCACCGATCCTGACGCGGATGCACCGCAACTCACGTCACTCATTCAACAAGACCCGGTTCTCACCGCTAAAATCTTCCAAACCTCCAACTCTGTAGCATGTGGCGCGAGTCGAAAAATTGAATCCTTATCACAAGCTGTGTCGTGGCTCGGGCTCAATACCGTCGCCGGGACCGCGTATGCCTTGTCGGTCCAATCTGGGGTGTTTGATGTCCGTGGATACGAACATGAGGTCAAGGGGCTGTGGCTACACGCCTTGGCCTCAGGGTTTTATGGCAAGGCCATTGCGAGCCAAATTGGAGAAAATCAAGATACTGCGTTTTTGTGCGGGCTGTTACATGACATTGGCAAGCCGTTTGTAGTGCATACAGTCAATCAACATCAGAGCAATTCCTCCACACGCATCCCGTGGTCCGCAATGCTCACCCTCTTCAAGGACTCGTCGAAGGAAGTTGGGCGACAACTGGCCCTGGAGTGGGAATTTCCTGACCCGGTGAAGGAAGCGATCCATCTGTATCCAGATCATGCGTTCCATAGGGCGTCCTCTCCAAAAAACAGTACCGTGATCACCAATTTGGCTCATCACTTGGCCACCCATTTGGTTGCCCCGGAAGCTCAATCAGCCGATGCAGTTCGAGCCCTATCCGTTGTTCGGGCACTCAACCTCAAAGAGAATGTCCGCGAGGGGTTATTTACCATACAAGATGATATTCGAGCCCAGGTCAACACCATGCTCACTTGAGCAGATCGTCAAACAACCTATTCCCTTCCTCACCCTAAGAGGGAAATCATGATGTTAGAAAATGCTGTTGTTCTGCAAAAAAAGGATAGCCAAATTTTCAACGACTTAGCGATTCCCCTCTGAATCGATTCGAAGTCCAATACCCTATCCAATGGAGCTACAAGCGAATGCTTTGGTTTTCAATGACTGTGGAGAGTCGATACCCAAACTAGACCGCATTGCCGCCTGGACCCGTGTTAAATGTTTGGGGTCAGACGTCGAATTCCTATATTTATCTCCTGATTTCGGCTTTCTCCTGCGACGATTCACCATCGATCGTCTCCCCCCTCACCCTTTCCTCTCACCCAGGTGAGCACAGGTTTAACGAGAATTTGGCCTATGACGAAACCAATCTGTAGAGCCGACACCAAGGGCCCAAGGCGCGTAGATTAAATGTTTCAACTCGCCTTCAACCGCAACCATGCTCCCTCATGTCTGACGCCTGCTGTTGGGCCCTCGGATCGAACGCTCTTTGTATGCGGCGGGCCTTGTTTGTGCACAGCGAGTTGGTCCGCCCTCCGCATCTTGCGTCCGTCCCATCTAATAAGGCCGAACTGGGGGTCACTGGCTTTGTCTACTTTCGCCGAAACGAATGTAGATCGGCTGCCAGACCGAAACCCGGCATCTTTCTTGAACTAAACACATTTTATTTAGTTGAATTGTAACTTAGAACAGGCAGAAGTGATTATTGGGAAAGATGCCCCTGGGTTCCTGCCCCCGCAGGAATGACGAAGCAGAATACAGGTAGCGATGATGACCTCATTGGGGGAACCTTCATTCCTTCGCTGAAAGTTTTTGAACTTACCTATTCCCCTATATTCCCCATCCCCCACTAAGGTGCAAATTCGCTCCGGTCACATAGCGCGCCTCATCGGAAAGAAAATAGCGCACAGCTTGAACGGCATCTTGAACCCCCCCGATGTAGCCAGCAGGAATTTTCTTGGCCATTCCTGCCAATTCTTCAGGCGGGGCACTCCCCGAATCCACAAACCCGGGGGAAATGGCATTCACCGTAATCCCATGTGAGGCAAACAGTTTGGCCAACGTTCTTGTGAGAATAAGGACCCCGGCTTTGGCAATGTAATGTGCTGTGACGTTCGGTTGCGCTTCCATCTTATCCGCATTGGCCATGCCAAACGAAATGATCCGACCATATTTTCTCGCTTGCATCCCTGGAGCCACAGCTTTGGCCAGATAAAAAATAGGATCCAAATTATTCGTGAACATTTCTGACCAGCCTTCTGGCGTTTCTTCCAAAAGGGGCACCCGATGATAGGGTCCCGCGCCGTTAATGAGAGCGTCGATCCGGCCATAGGTTTCTTCAACGTGCTTCACGAGCTGCATCGCCTCATCAGGTTTTGACACATCACATTGAATCGCCAAAGCTGTTCCTCCCTGTCCTTCAATGGTGTGCTTCACCTCTTCAGCCTCACGTTGGCTGGTGCGATAGCAGATCGCGACCGTCCAACCTTCTTTGGCTACATCCAAAGCGACTCCCCGTCCAATGCCTCTGGCTCCACCAGTAATCAAAACGACCCGTTCTTCCATACTTTGCCTCCTCTGGCTCTAATCAGTTCCCCTAAACAGGGAAGACCAAGTCGCATCTCTCACTGACGCATGGCGACTCGTTTTTCTAATTCCTGCAACACATTTTTCGTCCGGCTTGAAAAAACCTGCTTCTTCGGATCTTTCGACTCTTTGATAAAGGCCTGAAGATCTTCCACCGTATCGAGATCACGCAGCATCGGCAGAATTTTTACGGACAGACCGAGCGCGTTGGCTTTTTCTTGAGTGAGTGAAAAAACTTTCTCTGTAGACCAGGGAATATTTTCAAAGAGTTGCGGGATCGGAGATCGGAGGCCAATCAGTGAATACCCGCCATCGACCGTGGGACCCAAAACGATGTCATGCTGTTGCAAGCTCTTAAAGGCCATAGAGATGAGCGAGACGGTTATTCCGGGGATATCAGTCCCGATGATGATGACCGACTGATACGGCGACCCAAGGGCCGCCTGAAAGACATGCGCCATGCGTGCGCCCAGATCATCCCCTACTTGGTCCCAAATGGGAATCTTAAACCGGGTCTTCATGGCGCCAAAGAACGGATGTTCCGGAGTTGGGGCTCCGGCCAATATTCGATCGCATCCTTGGAGTGATTGGCATCGTTCGAGTAAATCTAACACGAGACTTCCATGAAGACTGGCAGCTTCATCCGGTGCGAGAGGCGGGCAGAGACGTGTTTTGACGTATCCCTCTATCGGTGCTTTGGCAAACACGATGAGGGCTGCCGAATTCGGCTGGGCTGCCGGTTGTTTTCGACCATGGCCTTGTTGCGACGAGCCAGGAGGCCGTTTGCGTGAAGGCTTACCGGACATGATGGTAATATTGGTAAAGACGAGCCGGGCTCCATCCCAGCCAATAAAAAAAACGTAAGATCCACATTCGTACAATGGTTCGGAGAGGACCGTGCTGTTCCCACCGTCGAAACGACGTGGTGACGGTTTCCCTGAGAGCCACGACGGTTCCCTTTCGCTTCATCCTTCGACTGAATTCAATATCTTCCATCAGAGGGATATCGGCAAACCCACCCATGGATTCAAACACGGCCCGACGCACAAAGATGGCTTGATCCCCAGTACAGATTCCCGAGAATCGGGAACGAAGATTCATCATACGGCTCACCATCCACGCATAGCCTTGATCTTGAGCAAACCGCACATCAAATCGTCCCCCAACATGATGAGGATGAGACAGAGCCTGTTCGATCAGGCTTTCCGCATTGTGCGGCAACTGTGTATCAGCATGCAAAAAGAGGAGTATATCCGTTCTGGCTTCAGCCGCCCCTGTATTCATTTGTGCCGCGCGTCCTTTGGGTCCTGAAAGAACTCGACAAGAGGGATAAGACGTCGTTTTCACAAACCTCTTGGCCACTTCTACCGTTCGATCTCGACTACCTCCATCGACCAGAATAATTTCCTCAAAATCCATCGACAAAAGCCCCTTGAATAGGGAGAGTAGGGCCTCTTCTTCGTTAAGGACCGGAATGATAACGGCAACGGTCATTTGTGGAGGAACCCAAGGACAGGCAGGAATAGGGAAAGAATAGAGACGAATATTCTACGAACTTGCTGGTTTCTTGGGAGTTTGGAACATGAAAAAGACGACCATTCCGACAGTCCCCCAATAAATGGCATATTTATGCCAAAACAAGACTTCCCCGAAACTCATGAATGCCATTGCACACAGGAGTGACAACCCAATCACCGTATACCGAATGGTTGGAGTATCCACGGAGGAATATGCCCACAATGCCATCCCCGAAAAATAAATAATCATCGGGAAAATGCTGATTTCCGCGCCTGTATTCACCGAAAGAAACACCTGCAAAAATCCAATGAAGACCATGGCGGACCCCACCATCTTCATGGCGACCTGCATTTGACGGTTTTCCTGCTCTTCCACTTCCTCCTCCCGAACGGGTGGAGGCGGAGGAGCCTTCGGAACGACTGGGTCTTCGGATGGTGGTTGCTTGTCGTCAGAACTCATAATTACCACTTAAAATGTTTGCTCAAGGTGAGGCCTTGTTGAGAATACGATGACCCCATCGAAGAACCATAGAGTTGAGTTGGAATATCTTGCATATATTCGTACATCACCTTAAAAAACGTTTGCCCATCTTGAATCCGAAAGGGCACATCATGTGGCCGCACTTCTAGCACGACCTGAGTGCCTTTGCGCGTGGGGTTGGCATAGCCAAACCCTGGATCAAAAAATCCCGCATAATGGGTACGCAATTCTCCACAAGCCGCTTCATACGCGACCATTTCCGCCGAATATCCAGGGGGCACTTGGATGCGTTCTTTCGAAGCTAAAATATAGAATTCCTCTGGTTCTAAGAGCATAGTCGCCGTATTATTGCGATAGAGCGGCTCCCAATAATCCGCTGCGGAATAATGACCGATCTTGCTCAGGTCGATGATATGACTATTTTTCTTGGCCCGGTACCCGACGATGGCCTGACCTTCGTCTGCATTGCCTCGTAAGTCCACCCGAAGAAATAATCCCTTATCCACGCGCAAGTCTTTCACCGGCAACGGTCGATCAGATTTTCCATCTTCGCCATTATGACACAACAATGGGGTTTTGCGATGCACCGTTCGCAAAGATGTATCCGAAACCAGGGGTTTCCCTGACATCAATCGCAATTGATTTAAAGCTAAACCGGCCTTCACGCGAATGGTAAAGGACCGTGGCACAATTTCCAAAAACAGCGGGCCCTGATACCCCGACCGGACTTCATCAAACCCGACGTGCAGATCCGTCACCACGCGAGTAAAAATATCCAATCGGCCCGTGGAACTCTTCGGATTGGTTCGCCCTCGAATGTCTTTGGGGAGCTTGAGACTCTCCATCAACGGCACTAAGTAGACATGCCCTTTTTCCAGGATCGCGCCTTCGCTTAAATCCATGTCGTACATCACCAAATCTGATCGATACAAATCTTCAATGGTGAATTGTGCCTGTTGATCAGACGGTTCAGGAAGAAAGCTGCTGAGCAGTCGATAGGCTTTGGTGCCTAACCGTAAATCCAGACTTGCGGGTTGGATCTGCTCTTCTGTAATCGGCACGTCAGCACGGACAGCACCCTGCCGTACTAATGTCCGCAATTGTTGAAAGGGAAGAATGCCTGACTTACGAAGAGAGGCCATTAATGGTCATCCATCGCCCCGGCGCTGCACATATCATGTGAAACCGACGTGCTCACCATCGGCAATTCTTTTTTATCAGACGTTGGGGGTTGGGGATAGTGATAGGTTTTATTTTCGAAATTTTTGAGCACTGCGCCTTTTTCATCCAAATCCAACAAATATTCGTTCGGTAACAACGGGATTTTCCCACCGCCACCCGGCGCATCAATGACAAAATGCGGAACTGCCATGCCACTCGTGTGTCCTTGCAGCGCTTGTATAATTTTCAAGCCGGTCTCCACCGTGGTCCGGAAATGGTTTGTCCCTTTAGTCAAATCAGCCATATACAGGTAATAGGGTTTGATTCGGGCAAGAAGCAATTGATGCATCAAGCGTTTCATGATTTCTGGGTCATCGTTGACCCCTTTGAGCAACACGGTTTGTGCTCCCAAGGGAATCCCCGCATCTGCTAACCGTCCGCAGGCTTCCACGACTTCCGGGGTCAACTCATCCGGATGGTTAAAATGCAAATTCATATAAATGGGATGGTATTTCTTGACGATGGCACACAATTCCGGGGTAATACGTTCTGGAAGGGTTCCCGGCACGCGTGTCCCGAATCGAATCAATTCCAAGTGAGGGATGGACCGAAGCGCCTTCAGAATGCGTTCGATTAAATGATCGGGCAGGAGCAACGGATCGCCACCAGATAAGATGACATCCCGTACTTCGATATGTTCCCTCAGATAGGCGACAGCCTGATCCAACTCGCCCTTCTTCAGAAAACCGGGCTTTCCCACCAATCGTTTACGTGTACAAAACCGGCAATAAATCGGGCACTGGTTCGTCACCATGAGTAGGACCCGATCTGGATACCGGTGCACTAAATGTGGCACCGGACTATCGGTATCTTCCTCCAGCGGGTCATCCTTGGCGTCAATATCGTCCAACTCAATCATCTCGGGTACCACCTGCTTCCAAATGGCATCGCCCTTTTCTTTGATCGTGGCCAGGACGGTCGGCGTAATGCGCATGGGGTAAGGGCCCACAATATCCGCTATTTCTTTTTCGTCTACACCTAACTGCTTGGCCAAGTCCTTCGGTTTGGTGATGCTTCTGGCGAGAACTTTTTTCCAATCCTCCATAACTTAGTCGCTCCTTTCATCTGGCAAACTGAAGGGTGGGTTGGACGCTACTCCGGACTCATCCCCAGCAGGAACGTACGTATCCAAATAGTTCACAATCTCTTCGGTCTCCGTCAAGACGGTCTCCCCATCAACCAGAACCGGCACATAATATTGGCCAGAAGCGTCATAGACCGATTGTCGAAGGGGCCGGACATCCGGAACAATTTCATCTTCGTACGTAATCCCCTCTGCCACTAGCTTTTGCCGGACGACTTCACATTCTGGACACCATTTTGTGTGATACAGCTTCATATTGTTTCCAATGCTGCCAATTAACCGATCATCCTACTGTACCAGTCTTATTCCACTTCTGTCTGTTACAACGATTGACCCTTTATCCATCATGATTGACGGCACAAGGCGTCATGACGGCATCACGCATACCATGAATAATTTTCTTATCTTTGGGACAGGTTGTGGCTAATACTCCTCCCAATTCGGCTTGCCCATCGACCACAAAGTAGTAAGGCGACAACCGCACACGCCCTTCCATTTTGATTTCTCTACCTGAAGGGTCCTCATAATATTCAACCATAACCAGCTTCCCTTTGTGAAATGCTTGAAGAATCGATGGGGTCGTGTGAAAGGAATCTAGCGCTTGAGAGAGGGTATTCTTCCATTCTTCTTGAGACATATCATGGCCAATCGACACTCCTCGGCTTCCCCAAGCCAATTCCGAAAACCCAGACACTTTTATCACATATTGCCGTTCTTTTTGCGTGGTCTCTCCTAACCAATCCCAATTGGACACCGCGTGATCTCGGTACTGCAACCCAGGAATAACCGCGGTCGGGGGCAAAGGTCGTGGATCCATGACCCAGGTTGGAGGAATAATTGCCAGCAGACAGGCCATCGTTTCCGGTGAAAGAGCCTTTTCCCAAAAGGGTTCCAACATGGGATGGTGAATCAAGGCCAAGGCTAATTTTTCCTCCATCCAGGGCTTATAGGGAGGCGTCACGACGACTCGTCCTTTTTTCGCGCTGTAGAGGATTAATTCTCCTTTGGGAATATTC
>JAJDBR010000020.1 GCA_029261275.1 Nitrospirales bacterium | reverse complement strand
TTCACCATCGGCTTCCCCTGAGCATTGACCTGTCCTGCCCCCACCGCTGGTAAGTGGTGGTGCTCCCACATATACGCGGCATGGTCGTCGATGGATTCCAGCGCATACTCGGGGGTAAAGACATAATCGGGATTACTGATGGTCCCTGTCACCACGAGGTCGCCGTTGATGTCGACGGTACTGGCTCCCAACACCCCGACCCGAAAGAGATTCTCTGTGGCTTGGCGGTCAAACTTGAAAGGAGAGGTGATGGCCCCACCCCCAGGGGAGAAGAAGGTCAACCGATTGGTGTCTTTATTTTGTTTGATCTCCCAGGTGGTGCCATTGGCCACGAAGTTCAAGAGGGCGTGGTTGTCCGCGTTGTCTTGTTCAATGCGCAAATTGCCATCGAGCACGTGGAGTTTATCCGCTGGGAAAAACGTTCCCAGGCCGATGTGGCCGGTGTTTTGGATAAACAAGCTAGTAATGGGTGCGCCATTGGCTATGCCGAAAATGGTAAAACCGGTATTCTCGGCAATACGAAAAGCACCATTCCCCGCTCCAAGTTTCCAGGTTGAGGCCCCACCACCCGTACTTCTGAGGCCAATTTCCGGAACACTATCCCCCGTCACAAACAACTCACAGCACGTCTCGGTGGTCGAGCCGATGTTGAGGTGGCCTACATCTCGATCGATGAAGACGGCGCTGTTGGCCAGACCGAGGTCACCCAACGCATCGACAACCAGCGAGTCGTCATTATTATCTCCTCCCTGAATGCGGAGTGGAGTGGTTAACAAACCATCGGTGGAGTCATTCAAAAACCAAATATCATTAACGGTCCCGCTTTGGTTGAGGCCTGTGAGTTGCCAGTCAAAATTATCGCCGTCGTTGGTGTCGTCGTAGAACAAGTCAGGGGAATTATCCGTAATGGTGATGTCCGCGGCCGCCGCCGAAGGGATGAGCTGCTCCCAGAGGGCGGCCCACAGGGTGCTGATTCTCGGGAGGGCACTGGTTTGTGCGAAGGGATCGGCCTCCACTTGGAGTTGCCCATGGGCAATCTTGGGCGGTTCGGCCTGGAGCGGCAGGTGCAGGCCGATCAGCACGAGCACACTCAGCACGGCGGTGGTGTGGATGAAGCTCGGGATCTTGTGTCGCATATGATGGCCCTCCTGTATGAATTGTCATGACGACGATGTGACAGACGACGGAAGCGGGTGCGTCTCCTGGCCCATGATGGGTTATGCTACTCCCCCGTCCGACCAAATGTCAGCAGGGCCTGGGCTGGGTTTGCACGAGAGGAGGGCTACTCGTAGATTGCTAGCGAGTCGATTCAGGAGGAGCTGGTGATGGGGAGGAAGTCCTCGCCAGTACATAATATGAATACGTTTGATGTGGAAGGGCCTGACGCTGCACGGGGTTGGGCTGTTGAGTTGGTTGAGGAGATTATCTCGAAACACCACGACCCCTGGACAGAGTGAGAACCCAGAGGTCGTCATGCCCTGATGATGAGTTCACGAACACCATCAGAAGGAGCTTCAACCTCTCTAGGGTGCTGGAATAGTTGGTGAGGGCCTCCCCCTCAAAGGAGGGACGGCTCAGAGATACGCAACCTGGGCCACCTTTGCTGCTTCAGTCTTCAATATTTTTCTCCCCGCACAAAAAAAATCTCTGTCTCACGGAAACGCCTAACAACGTTGAAGCGTTATCAACATTCAGGAACGTGTAACAAGTCCTTGCCCAAGAAAGTGCACGGCAAAAAATTCTGCGAATGTGTTTGAGCGAAGCCCTTGACTGAATGGAAAAATGCCTTGTAGTTTGTAGGGGAGAAAGAACATTTTACTATTTTTTCTTCCAAAAAAAAGGAGCTTGAACTTATGCAACCCAACCCATCCAAAGAAGTGTATTCCGAACCTCTCGTCATTAAACATGATGCGCTCACAAAACTGACCGGGGAAAAGGGTTATAATGGCAAAGCAGCTGAAAAGTCTGATGAAACTATGGATTAGACGGGAAGTAATAAGTTGGACGAGTGTCCAACTCAAAGACGAGGAAGAAAAGAAGGGAGTGAGCGATCACTCCCTTCTTTTTTGTGGCCTCATCTCGCCATGGTCTTTTGCCAACGTGTTCGTATTTCATGAAGGACTACTGAGATTTCGAGCCATGGTTGCAGCCACCACACCCACCGGAAGAAATGGAAGCGTACCCCGTGAGTAGAATGGCCAACAATCCGAGAAATGACCATCTAGATGGTCTAACGCCTCTTTAGTAAATGTTCCCAGAAACACCAGGGCCCCTGGAGGAGAACACCCCGAGGTCCTTATGCCCTGATGATGCCCCCACCACCATCACCAGGAGCGTCAAAACTAGAGTATCTTAGGGTACGCTGACGGCCTAAATACACCTCGGATGCCTGGGTCCAGGACGAGCGAAGGATAAGGCGGTTCACCAGGGAATAGCGTGAGGCTTTAAGAACAATGAGGGGACTTGTGGAACACCCCTGGGCACCATCCATTATTATTTCCAACCGTCCAGAATTTTTATACCTTTTTCCATATCTTTTCTATCATTTTTTTTCGTTTCCTCAAATTCCTATTAAACTTTCAAGCAGATTGGGGCTCTGATTAGAAAAGTTTACACCTGAGAAATGCCTCTACCTTCACGGCCTCCCCCTTCCACGACAAAAAGGTACAACACAATCCAGCATTTGTAAGCAAGTGGGAGGAATCTTCGTTGATGAAATGGATGGAATAAAATTTGCTATTCCTCATGCAAAGACGTTTTTTAGCTTAAAGGGAAATGCGAACGTCTTAATTTTATTTAATTTACAAATTAAGGAGGTTTGACTTATGGAACCAAAACAATCCAAAGAAGAGTATGCTTCTCCAATGGTGATCAAGCATGACACACTCAAAGAAATGACCGGGTTTCAACGCTATCATAATCATAGCTATGGAGATAAGTCTGATGGTTATACTAGTTTTAAACGTAGCTGGTTTAACCGGTGGCGTTAAGAAGGCTCCTGTTGGCCATCATTAAATGATGGCCTTAGTGGGATACTTGATAGAAGGGAGTGAATCATCACTCCCTTCTTTTTTGTAGTCTCATCTCGCCATGGTCTCTTGCCAACATGTTCGTGCTTCATGAAGGACCGCTGTGCTTGTACGCCAAAAAAGTCACAGCCAACATGACAAAAGTCATCAACGGCAAAACGTATCGCAGTCACACCGCACAGTTGATTGTGACATTGCCGAGACTCTTTCCCCAAATAAAGAACCAATGGCACGACACCCAGTTATATCGAAACCAACAGGGCGGGTATTTTTTAGCCTGGGAAAGCGGGTCAAGCTCATGGTGGGCAAAACTCATCCCAGGCGGGGCCGTGGCATAGGACCCTTATCCAAAACCGAAGCCCTCGCCTATGCGAAAGACGATGGGGCATCGCGGGACCGCTTTGCGCAAGACCGGATTTGATCCTCTTGATCCCTGATTCATTGGCCGCTCCACTCATCCCCTGATCCCTAATGTAAGTAATTACTTCCCCCACCTCCGTCTGGATACCAAGGCCTTCCCCTTAGATTTCCTATTCCCTTTATTCACTAGATGTTGTATGGTTGGTGCATTGAGACATCGGAAGGACCTGGGAGAGATGGGGCTCTTTCCGAAGGGGAAGGAGTGAGTCGTTAACCCTGGTTGAGGTTGACTTTTTTGCTCAAAAGAGTATGATGGCTAGACTTTAAATATAGCCAGAGTACGGTGGTTTATGGATGAACCTCCTTATGGCCCGAAGGGGGCTCGGGAGGTTTTTTTTTACCTGTGGGACGAACCAGGATGGTCGCGGCTCTCACGCAACCAGAAAGGTGATTTATGTTTCACCGAACAACAACAACCCTTGGGCTTCTGTGCGTTGGAATTGTTTTTTCGTTAGGTTTGGCTAGTTTCGTGCCCAATGAGGCTCTTGCGGGGACAGATGCGTGTGGCAATAGCGGCCCTCAGACTTTCCTCCAAGTGCAGGCACTTGAGGGGACTTGTCAGGCAGGCGGATTTTTAGACGGTAATGGTGTCGCTGACTGTAAGGTCGCTCCAAATGGAAATGTCACGTGCAAGTGTACGGGTAATACCATTCAGCCTGTTACTGACCTCATTAAGAATTGCCCTCCCGGAGGCGGAGGTCCAACACCCACTCTCTGTGGCGCCATTATCGGTAACAAGACCGACCAGTGTTGTATAACTGGGATTGGTGAACAAGCGCTCCTAACGCCTAACACGCACAGTAACGCGACTCCAGCCGGGGTGCTCAAATTTCAGTGTCATGTCAAGGGAAATAGATAGCCTACCTTCGAGGCATCACCGTCAAAGATGAGGTCGAAGGGAATGTATGGGGAAGGGCCGCCACAAGTGCCCATCTGATCCACCGTAAAGCATGTTGTTCTCAAGCCGGGTGAAGTCAAACGACTCCTCCGGTGGGGATGACGGCTGGCTTAGCGGTATCGTTGGAGAACCAAAGTCTAAGATAGAACGTACCAACCACAAGCAAGGCACCAAGCGCCTCACACTCATGAATGTGAGGCTTTGGTGTTTGTCGAAGATAGCCTAAAAACACCACGACCCCTGAGAGAAAAAACCCAACGGTTGCCATGCCCTGTTAGTCCCACCAACATCAACAGAAGGGCCTTGACCTTGTTGGGGGGTTGGAATCGTGGGTGAGGGGCGACTCAGGGATACCTAATACTGGATACCTTTTTACCTTAGCCCTCGATATTTTCCACCCACATAAAAAAATCCTGCCAAACAACAACGACTAGAAGTCGTTGAAACCTTTCCAACATTCACCAACCTCTAGAAAGTTCTTTTCCAAAATTTTGGCCGATCAAACTTCGGGGCACATGACCTGCGGTGACGTCACTGACAATCTCCCAACAGTCTTTTAGCTTGAAGGGAATGGAGAACAACTGCATATTTTTTCGTCTAAAAATTAAAGGAGCTTTGAACTATGCAAACCGAAAAATCCAAAGAAATGTATGCGGCACCTCAGATCATCAAACATGAAGCGCTGAAAGAAATGACCGGGGGGGTCGCCTATCATACGTATCAACCGATGGCTCCGGGATGTGACGATTGTTAAGAAAACTCGAGTGGACTCTCATTAAAAGCCCTTAGCTGGATGCATCTTGAAGGGAGTGAGCGCTCACTCCCTTCTTTTTTTGTGGTCTCATCTCTCCAGCGTCTCTTGCCAACGTGTTCTTGTTTCATGAAGGTCCGCTGCGGTTTTCAGCCAAAGTAGCAGCAAGAAAAACTCCACATAGGCGTTTGACCTATCTGCGGCACCATCGGTAACCCCAAACCCAGAGACCCCGCATTTCTCACAGAGCCAATTCTTGTAGAGGGTTCACAAGTCCAGTGCATCGCCACCAAACTTTCTCCAAGACGTCAGACTCCTCCGCAATAACGACAAGATTCGATAAAAACAGTTGTGGCGTCATTTAACCTGAAGAGAAAGTCCAATCACTTACTGCAATCCGGCAAACAAGCAATCGAAATGTCAATTGAACAGGACGAACACATGGCCGCCAAATTGTTGGAAAAACAAACAAAACACATCCAATGATAAAAATCTAGTGTTACAGACGGTGTGAGCAAGACAGCCAAAGAGAGACAAAGGGGTGCAGCAGTAATGTATAAGTGAAAGAGAGGATTGCCGTGACTTTCAATATCTTAGCAAGCCCCTCTCAAACTATCCGCCTTCGGCACCAGCTTTTTGCGTTTCATGGCTTCTCTCCTAATCGTCTAGCCATCACACTGCGAACAGGAATGCGATTGTGCGTGATATTCCCTCTGACCTTTTGCCTTATGCCCCGAACGAGAAGGGGGCAGCGTTTGTTGAGAATGAGGGAGTTCACGTTCACGACACAGATCTGGAAAAGAAGGTGCATTTGCCAATTGTGAATGGATAAAAAGGAAGGCCGCTGACTCTAAATCAGCTGACCACAGGTTCGACCACGGTACAACCCACCAATTAAATCAACGACTTAAGTCGTCCGCGCAAAGACTTCATTCGAGGAAAAACCTGTTTTTAAATTTATTTCTGGAAATGGGTCGGCTCTTTTTCCCATTATCTTGTACTTCGGGAAGAACCTTGTTTAACATCCACACACAGAATTACAACATTGCCTCCATTTCAATACTCACGGCCTAATTTGTCCTGACGACCTACATCTTTAGTCTTCACAATGTCTTCCACGCCATTTAATCTTGATTATGAGACCCTTCGCGAGCTTGTTAATGGAACGGCCTGTGAAATTGGGGAAGAGTTTTTTGACATTCTCGTGAAACATCTTGCCCGCGCCTTGGGAACGAAATGTGCTTGGGTAACAGAGTGGCATGAAGATGAGCGGCGACTACGAGCTCTCTCGTTTTGGGCGGGTGATCGGCATATTCGTGACTACGAGTATAATGTCGCAGGCACTCCCTGCGAGCCAGTCGTCGAACGACGGGAGCTCATTCATGTCCCCGATCGGGTTATGGAACTTTACCAGGCCGATCCCGATTTAGCGTCCCTCGGAGCGGTGAGTTACATAGGCCTTCCCCTTCTGGATACAGATCACCGACTTCTTGGGCATTTGGCCATCCTCCATGATAGGCCTCTTCCACC
>JAJDBR010000190.1 GCA_029261275.1 Nitrospirales bacterium | reverse complement strand
GCAGAATCCTGCGGGTAACTTCTCGCATGAGGTCCACCCAATACGGTCACGGCCCCACGGGTTCGAAACAGATTACTAATGGCATAGGCGGTTAAGGCTGAACGGGTAAATGAGCCGATAAACACAATGTCTGTTTCTTCTACTAATTCCTGTTGAAGATCTTCACGACCGGTATAACAAATGAAGCGCACTTGATGCCCTAATTCTTCACACCACACCGCCACTACTTGCGGCATGATGCTGGCCAAGTTTTGGTTCATCATCCGAGCATAGAGGGAATTTGTGGGGCCTTTAGTTACCAGGTCAATGATGGTTACCCGCAGTGGGCGCATAGGTATTCTCCAAGAAAAAATAAGTGCAGTTAGGTTGAAGAACTATTTGGCAAAGAAAGGATATATGAGAGGAAGGCCTCCAGATACTTGAGAGCCTATCGCAAAGAAGGAATGAGGTCAAGAAACGACGAAGGCGGGACTGAGTATTACCACTGTATCATCTTCATCAATTGGTCCATCTCCCCAAAAAATAAAACCTCCTGGCTTTCTCCAAAATGAGCCAGAAGGGTTCGTTCGTTAAGTCTTTACCAAGACACAAAAACCGGCTTACTCCAAAAAGCCAAGGTTGGGCCGTGGGGCAAGCCCACTAGATTCCACGAGGTCACCAAACCACCCGGCTTCGCATGATTCCTCACCCAGGCATAGGTCAGGGTCTGTTAATAGGAAACTAAGAACACTCGGTAGCCATGACAGAGGCTTGAGATAGGCACTCGTCAGCCTGTTCTAGGCAAGCTGGCAAGGTAAAGTGGAATGTGGTTCCTTCATTGAGCGTGGACTCAACCCAAATTTGCCCCTCATGCAATTCCACAATTTTCTTGCAAAGTGCGAGCCCGATCCCTGTACCTTCCACATGACTGCCATTATCAATGCGTTGAAAGATCCCAAAAATATCCTCAAAAGCCTCATTTGGAATCCCAACGCCATTATCCTTGACCGTCAGAATCCACTTGGGACCTTTTTGACGTGCAACAATCTTCACAAGGGGTGAGTGCTCACCTCGAAATTTCAACGCATTGGTAATCAAATTTTGGAAAAGTTGTTGCAGAAACGTTTGATTGCCGAATACTTTGGGGAGCGCATCGACCCCAACTGTGGCATTCGTACTCACGATCATCACCTCGAGTTGTGTCAAAGCTTCTTTGAGTACATGCTCTAGGCAAACGGGTTCCATGCTACTTTGTGCCCCTCCCACAAGGGAATAGTCTAATAAGTCTTGAATCAGCCGACGCATATGCGCCGCACCTTTTAAGGCGCGGTCCAAATAATCTTTGGATCGCTCGGGAAGCGACTCCTGAAGATCCATTTGCAGGAGCTCTAAAAATTTAGTGATGCGTCGAATTGGCGCCTGCAGATCATGCGAAGCCGTATGGGCAAACTGTTCGAGTTCTCGATACGACCGTTGGATTTCACGCCGTTGTTTCTCATTGGTCTGCAACAACTGCGCTTTCTCAATGGCCCGCGTCACGGCTCGGTACAACCCGTCAGGCGTCAATTTATTTTTGACCAGGTAATCACTCGCCCCACCCTTCATGGCCTCTGAAGCCACCCCTTCATTCCCCTGTCCAGTCAACATCAGCACAGGGAGATAGCGCTGCTCTTCATCATTGCCTAACGATTGAATAAATTCCAACCCATCTAAATCGGGAATCTGATAATCGATGAGGACACAATTCGGTTGTTCGCGCTTACAGAGTTCCAACCCCTCCTCACCTGATTCCGTTTCAATAATCTTAAACTCTTGCTCTGAATGTTGTCTGAGATAACGGCTAAAGACTTCTCGATCTTCAGACGAATCATCAATAAGCAAGATTTTAATAGGGCCTGCTTTCATGTAACCACCTCAAGTTGCTTGGGAAGGATGACCACTTCAAACCAGTATTCATTTAACTTCGTCATCGCCTTCATGAACCCCTCAAAATCAAGTGGCTTTTGGATATAACTATTGGCGCCCATGCCATAACAATCTTGAACATCGCGTTCATCTGCCGATGTGGTTAACACAATAACCGGAATGAGACTCAAGTCCTTATCCTTTTTCAGCTCCTCCAACACCTCACGGCCATCCGTGCCTGGCATATTGAGGTCAAGTAAAATGATGCCTGGCCGCTGTGCATTCGGAGAATCCGCATAGGCCCCACGTTGATACAAATAATCCAAGGCCACGTCGCCGTCACGACAATGATGGACCGGATTCTTCAATCCTGCCTTTAGTAAACTTCGAACAGTCATCTCACAGTCTTCGAGACTATCTTCAATCAGCAGAATCGGTTGACTCGGTGTCACCATGCTTCTTATTCCTTTGCAACGTAAAGAAAAATGTTGTGCCTTCTCCAACCGTCGAATCGATCCAGAGTCGCCCCCCATGGCGCTCAACAAGTTTTTTCGTAATCGTCAATCCTACTCCAGTCCCTCCTCCAAATTTATCTCGTCCATGCAGCCGTTTAAAAATTCGAAAAATCTTTCTGAAATGTTTTTCTCTGATACCAACCCCGTTATCTTTGACATAAAAAATCTGAGCCCCTGTTGGATGGCCCTTGGCATTAGATGAGGCAAGCGATCCGTCAAGAAATCCGATTTCAATCCACTTTTCGGCTTTATCATTATATTTCATGGCATTGGTGATGAGATTTCGGAAAATTTCACCAACCCGAACCGAATCACAATAGACTGCTGGAAAGATCTGTGGCACATCCAAGAAGATGCCATGCTCTTTCAAGCTGAAGTCCAAGGTCTCAAGCACTCCACCAAGCACCTGCTCGAGATTCGTGTGCTGCATCGCCAACTCGGTTCGTCCCGTTCGGGAAAAATACAACAGCGCATCAAGCAATTCTTCCATTCGCCGTGATAACCGGCACAGGGTCTCGCACCGGACCCGGCCATCATCATTCAGATTTGACGCATGATCTTCCAGTAAAATGGTGGCGTAGTTAAAAATACCCCGAAGAGGTTCCTTGAGGTCATGCGACGCAATATAGGCAAAATCGTCGAGTTCTTGATTGCTTTTCTCCAGCTCCTCGTTATAGGTGAGGAGAACCTCCTCTGCTGTTTTTTCGGCGGTCATATCCCAATTCACACCAATCATTCGAAGAGGCGTCCCAGTGGAATCTCGTTCCACCGACCCAGCTCCATGTATCCAATGGATAGAATTATCCGGCCATCGAACTCGAAATTGGATATTAAATTCTTGCTTCCCTTGTAACGCCAGCTTTAGCGCTTTTTCAACGGATTTCCGATCCTCTGGATGCAGAGCCTGAACCCACTTGGCATAGGGTTCATTTTGGGATTCTGTCGGTAAACCATACAGCGCATACATTTGTGAATCCCACGCCAGTTCCTTCTGCACCACATCCAACTCCCATATACCGATTTGTGCGGATTGTGTGGCAAACGAAAGGCGATGAGAGACCGCCGCAAGATGTTGTTCATCTCGGTTCTTGCGCTGAGAAATATCGACAAGAGAGGCAAGCACATAGGTTTGATCTTGCATGGCCAGTGGATTGAGCCCGATTTCTACTGGAAACTCGGTGCCATCCTTCCGCTGGCCATAGAGGTCACGACCACGACCCATCGGACGAATTTCAGGAGTCGTAAAAAACCCTCTAATATGATCTGGATGATTAGATCGAAAGCGCTTGGGAATGAGAACTTCCACGGGTTTCCCAATTAAGTCCGTTTTCAGATACTTAAACTGCTCAGCGAGAAGCTGATTGACCAAAACAATAGACCCCAGGTGATCAACCAACATCATGCCACTGGGAGTCGCGTCAAGAATGACTTGCATGGGCATAATGAAGGTTTCCTGAGCAGTCGCAAATGTCATATGGGTGTACTCCTTCTTCTCACCTTATTTCTCATTTCAGTTTGTTTTATTCCATTCTTGAGGTACAACAGGCTTCACTATCTCCCACACGTGGAAGAGGTGTTTTTCCGATGTTTGCCGCAAACCCCCACCCCCTGAATTCTCGGTTATCACTCAAGCCTTTTTGAAGTTTCGCCGATATACCAAGTAATGTGAAAAAGGCAAACCATTCGTAAGAATGGGACGCAAAGCCAAGGGACCTTTTCATGCCTGCAAGGTTCGCCCGGCTACCACTGGAAATCGAACAAGACCGATCCAGTTGCGCCCATTCTCCTTCGAGGATGGGCTTTTTTTGTTTTTTTACGACCTGATTCCTTGCTGAATCTCTTGGAGAATCCGAATCGAGGAATATCGCGAGATAGAAGAGAGATAGAGAAAATCTGAACCCACCATTTCAACGGAGGAGGTTCGTGTACATGCTGAAACAGGCTGCAACTCCAACGGTCTTAATTGCCGAAGACAGTCCCGATGACTGTTTGATTGCAATACGAGCATGGGAAGAAAGCCAATTAGGATTCGATGTGCGATTCGTTCATGACGGGAGAGAACTTCTAGATTATTTGTTTCGAAGACGAAAGTATCATGGCATCGCCAATCTCCCCTGGCCATGGCTGATCCTTCTGGATTTAAATATGCCTCGGAAGGATGGCCGAAAAGTACTCGTCGAACTCCGCGCCCATCCTGAATGGAGCCATATTCCAACTGTCGTCTTTTCAGATTCTACGCAACCCCAGGACATTCAAACGGCTGAAACCTTGGGAGCCTATGATTTCATCACCAAACCTCAAACATTCAAAGAATATCAACGTATCATCAATGAATTAGGACAGATGGCTCTCACACAACGAGGCGCCGCATAATCCGATGTCGAATTCTGACGCCAATACTGCAGTCAAAGTTTTGTTAGTCGATGATGATGAAGACGACGCCATTATTACCCAAGCCCTTCTCCAACAAAGTTCTGTACCACGATTTGAAATCGATTGGGTTCGTTCATATGACGCGGGGCTAACCCGCCTCAAAGAACATCATCATGATATTAGCCTGTTGGACTATAATTTGGGGTCTAGGACCGGGATTGATTTCTTACGGGCCGCTCACTCAGATTGTCAGCATGCGCCAATCATCATGTTAACCGGCCAAGGCAATGAATCGCTTGTTCTCGAGGCCCTTGAATCAGGAGCGATCGACTATATCCCTAAACGAAATATTTCTTCCGAAAATCTCCAGCGTGCCATTTGTCATGGCATGGAAAAAATACGTTTACAAACCGAGCTTGCCGCCCATCAGCGTGAATTGGAACGTACCAATCATGAGCTGAAACAGCGAACCGATGAAATCCAACGTTTTTACCATCTGTTGGCTCACGAACTCAAAACGCCACTCACCGCCGCTTCAGAGTTTGTGAATATTTTACTTGAGGGCATTCCAGGCTCGCTGAATACAGAACAATCAGAATACTTACAGCTCATTCAAGGTTGCTGTGGGCATTTAAACCGAAATATTAATGACCTGTATGAGATTACTCGACTGGAGACTGGAAAACTGAGCCTTGATCTTCAATCTGAACCATTGCCAAACCTCATCGCTGAGGTCTTGCGTTATCTCAGGCCAAAATCTCAGGCCAAAGGCATTAGCCTGCAAACATCTCTGGCCCCTAATCTTCCCAACGTCATGATGGATGCTCAACGCATCCGGCAAGTCCTGCTGAATCTCGTGGGCAATGCCCTGAAATTCACAGACCCCACCGGTCGCATTCTTGTGGAAGCTTGCGAAGATCCGCTCTGCCCTGGCCGAGTTCGCATCGGTATTCAAGACACGGGCGTGGGCATCCCCCAAGACCAGCTCAATGGAATTTTCGAGCGTCTGTATCAAGTCGAGGACGATCCATCGGGCATGTCTCCGGGATTAGGGCTTGGCTTATTCATCTGTCGGGAAATAGTCAAACTGCATAAGGGAACAATGTCCGTGACGAGTACCGTGGGGAAAGGGAGTATATTTTGTTTCACTTTGCCATGTGCATGATATAAACAAAGGAGTACCAGATGGGGAAAAACGTTCTCATTATCGAAGATGACGAAAACATTTCTAAAGCGTTAGAAGTTCGATTGAACGCTCGGGGATACCAAACCTCGACGGCCTTTGACGCCATTATGGGCATGCAGAAAGCCTCAACTACACCCCCCGATGCCATTCTGCTTGATATTACGATGCCTGGCGGAAACGGGCTAACGTTGGCTGAACGCTTGAAAGCATCGACAAAGACCCAAGACGTGCCCATTCTCTTTTTAACCGCCAGCAAACAACCTGAATTGCGGCAAAAGGCCATGGCCATTGGTGGAGCGGCATTTTTTGAAAAACCCTATGCCTTTGATTATTTGTTAGCGGCATTGCGTGCTTCCATCGAACATCCCAACGTCGCTCTTTCTCTTTAAATAACCAGACAGCAACCATTGTGGAAGGTCCGAGCATGATTGAAACAGCCCCCTCTCAAGCTGATCTCAGCCTGACTACTGTTGTCACTTCTGCCATCCGTGTTCTCCTGGTCGATGACAATGAAGATGATGCAATGATTGCGCAAGCAATGTTGTCACGAGTTCGCGGCATCAGCTTTGACGTGGAATGGGTTTCAACCTTCCGACAAGGCCTTGTGAAGCTCAAAGAAGATTCCCACGACATTTGTCTCTTGGATTATTGCTTAGGCAAAGAAACGGGATTGGATGTCTTGGGCGAAGCCCTGAGATTCGGCTGCCGAATTCCGATTATCATGCTCACGGGGACAACTGATCGTGCAATCGACCTGCAAGCCATAAAACTTGGGGCTGCGGATTATGTGGTCAAAGGGGAAACCAACCCTGGCCTTCTTGAACGCGTCATTCGTCATGCTCAGGAACGCCGCAATTCTGCCATCGAACGAGAACAGTTAACCCAGCAACTCGTAGAAAGTTCCCGTCGCCTCGGCATGGCTGAAGTAGCCACCGATGTCCTGCATAATATTGGCAATGTCTTAAACAGTTTGAATGTGTCGGCTGGTCTGATTGCCCAACATGTACGTGACATGCCGATTCAGGATGTCAACAGGACATCGTCCCTGCTGGCAGCTCATCAAAATGACATAGGCACGTTTCTGACTCAAGACTCCAAAGGCCAGCGAGTTGTTGGTTTTTTGACTCAGCTCGGAAGTCATTTACGAGATCAACATGCTCAAACGTGCCAGGATCTGGATACGTTAATTTCTCAAATTGATCATGTCAAAGACATTATGGCTGCCCAGCAGGATATCACGCGAACCAGCAGCATCCATGAACCCGTGTTATTGAAAGATCTTGTCGAAACGGCATTAAAGATTAATGCTCCTGGATTTGACAAATATCATATTGCCATTACCAGAGATTATGTTGACCTGCCCCAAGT
>JAJDBR010000189.1 GCA_029261275.1 Nitrospirales bacterium | reverse complement strand
CTAACCGATGGTTTTAACTACAAACCTCTTCCTCAATTTCAGCCGGAAGTCTTTGCGCGTGTGCGACCTCATGATACCACCATGCGAAAATCCTTTGATAAAGGCATTGAGCAACTCGCGAAAGAGGGCGCCATTCAAATCTTGCGAAGTTTGGATGGCCTGGAATTTTTTGTTGGGGCAGTGGGACGTCTCCAGTTTGATGTGTTGGAATTTCGGTTACAAAGTGAATATCGGGTCAAATCCATCGTTGATATACTGCCCTATGAATCCAGTGCATGGTTGGTGGGAGATGTCGAGACCTTCAAGCCACCATCTGATGCGCTAGTTGTTAAAGACCGTCAAAATCGAGCCGTCGTGCTTTTCCGAAGCTCATGGTCAAAAAACTTTGCTCGTGAACGCAATCCCCAACATGACTTCAATGATATGGGATAATGATTGGTTCAATCACAGGGGTCAGACTCGAATTAATTTTACGAAATTTCCATGCAAATGAAGGTGGATTTATTAATTCGTGTCTGACTCCTATGTAGGCTTTCGTGTGAAAAAACTCCTAATGAGTATGTAACGGCTGCTTGAAAAGAAAGACCAATCAGGGATACAAGAGGTCAGTCATAGATTTAGCAATTCGATGAAGAGGGCGAGATATTCAATGAGGAGATTGGATGATGAGTAAGAAGCGCATGAGAAAGTTTTGGATTTTTGGCATTTTCGGACTCGTCGGTGTCATTTTCTGGTTTACATCTATAAGTCTCGCGAAAAATGATTTGGCACCTGACATCATTAGCCCTACGTGGATTAATTCAGAGCCACTTAAGATGGAAGAGCTTCGCGGCAAAGTCGTGATGGTGGAATTCTGGACCTTTGGGTGTTGGAATTGTCGGAATATTGAGCCTTATGTTAAAGCCTGGCATCAGAAATATGCAAAGGATGGGTTAGTCGTCATTGCCGTCCATTCTCCAGAGTTCAGTCACGAAAAAGAAGTCGCTCGAGTGAAAGACTACGTGGAGGATAATAATATTTTCTATGCTGTCCCTATCGATAATGAGTTTCGAAACTGGCGTCGTTATCACAACCGCTATTGGCCGACCGTATATGTCATTGATAAAAAAGGGACCATTCAATATACAAGAATCGGGGAAGGAGCCTACGAACAGACCGAAAAAACTATCCAACGTCTTCTTTTTGAGCCTGCATAAAAAATAGATTCTTGAGATTTTTGGTTTCAGGAATCCATGCTTTTTTAATCATGAATATCGTTTATTGGCGGACTTCTTTTAGTATCTCTAACATCTCTGAATGAATTAGAGTATTTGTGGCTAGGGTTGTCTTGCCATAAATGGAATAGTGGTCTCCAGCGTAGTTTGTGATCTTTCCGCCTGCTTCTTCTACGATAACTTTTCCTGCGGCCGTGTCCCAAGGGTTTAATTGGAGTTCCCAGAATCCATCGAGACGGCCACAGGCGATGTAGCATAAGTCGATGGCAGCCGCTCCAAGACGCCGTATCCCGCGGGCGCGAACAGTGAACGCACAAAATTCTTTGAGGTTGTTGTCGATGGCGGTATGAATGTCATAGGCAAACCCTGTGACAAGCAAGGCTTCGGCGAGTTTCGGAGTGGCCGACACATGAATGGGTGCGTCATTGAGTGTGGCGCCTCTGCCTTGTTGCCCAAGAAAGAGTTCATCTCGTGAGGGATCGTAGATCACTCCGATCACGCAGGTCCCTTGGTATTCAATGCCAATGGACACATTGTATAAGGGAAGGCCGTGGGCGAAGTTAATGGTTCCGTCGAGTGGGTCGATGATCCATTTGATTGGATGTTGGGGGATGTCCTGTAGGCCTTGTTCTTCACTCAGAATCTGATGTTCTGGGAAGTGGCTTCGGATAGATTCGATGATGGCTTCCTCCGATCGTAAATCGGCTTCGGTAACGAGGTTAATGGCCTGGGCTTTCGAATGAATCGTAAAGCCTTTTTGGGCATAGTCTTGAAGGATGGCGCCCCCTAGTCGTGCGGCCTGAATGGCTGTCTGGGTGAGGTCATCGATTTCGTGGCTGGAGAGGGCCATAGTTTGAAGGGAAGTTTAAGAGCGGGAGCCGAATAATTCGGGCAATCCTCAGTTTGTTAAGAATGAGTAAGGAGACGGGGGATTCCAAAATAAACGCTTGAGAAAAAACACGCCGGAAGCAGGTGGCCCTACTCCCGGCGGCACTTCTGGCGGGACTGTCAGATTACTTCTTTTTTGTTGCGGCTTTTGTCCTTGGTTTAGCAGATGCCGCCTTCTTTTTCGGAGCGGCTTTCTTTTTTGTCACTGCCAAGTCACTCACCTCCTTTCATTGAGAAGGGAACTCTTGGATCATCATCCTGTCAGACGACTTTTGTTAAAGGCTTACTTGGACTGACCTCGAATGTATTGGGCCCCACTTTTCGAAACCGCGGGTCCCGTTTTAAAGATGTGGCAATGGATGTCACTGGGGTTTTTCCTCGGATAGGCATTCCACCCTCTTTTAGTCGCTGGTACAAATCCTTGGCATGCAGTGGGCGACCTATCTCTTGCAAAACCATGTACACCGCATCGGGGACGCTTCGTCCGACATACTTACTGCGCCCCAGGAGAATCTCGCGCGATTTGGCCGCGACGTCGACGTCAGATGTCGACATCTCCCCCTTTTCGTGAGAGGCAATTTGGATTGAGAGGCTGGCCAGTTTCGCTTTGTCAGCTTCCACTCGATACAGGGTTTTTGCCAACTCCAAGTATTTCTCAACCGTTGCGATTTCTTCACCTAATTGCTCCCGTTTCTTTTGAAGCTCCTTACGTTTGCGCTCGTACACACTAATCCGTTGCTCCAAACCTCCAAGGATATCTTCGAGTTCCTCATCTTGATTCTCCATCGTTCCAACTCCACCATATGTTGATATGAATTTTATTCATGTTTTAAAGCAAAGTCAACAAGCAAGCTTTAATTTTTATTTTTTATGTATTCCTTTTATAAGACGATATAAATCCTAATTTGTCTTTGGCATATAAATGGTATGTTTGTGTTGGGCGATTTATTGTGTTCATTGAATCTAGAATGGAAGGCAATAAGAGGTAGGATTAAAGTTTTATCATTCAACATATAGTATGAATAGGTATTTATGTTTACGTTGAACTGGGGATCTGAGCGTGCCTAAATCAATAAAATGAGGAAAAAATTTATAATATCCGAGGAGGGATACTTTGATTATTTACAATCATGAATCAGCATGGCTGGCAATTTAGATGGGAATATACAAGCCTAATATCAAATATATAATATTCGTTTGTCTACTGCTTTCTATATGTAGTTACGTATAAAATCCTATTCTTGGTTGAGTATTTCGATGATGTCTTTCCGTAACGTTTTGGTTGCATGGGCTTGGGGAGATGGTATGATTTGGCCAGAGTTTTTGGATGCATTGAGTATGATATGGAAATGAATAAACCAACCGTGAATCTTTTGGCGCTTAATGCGCATGAGGTTGAGAAGCTGGTGCAAGGACTGGCCTGGCCTCCTTATCGAACTAACCAAATATTACAATGGCTTTATCAGCATCGGGTATTCGATATTGATGCGATGACGAACTTGTCCAAAGTTGATCGAGGGCGTTTGCGACAGGTGGCCACGGTCCACAGAGATGAAGTGCTCTCTCGTCAGATTGCTCAAGATGGTACGGAAAAATTTTTGTGGCGTTTAGCTGATGACTTGGCAGTCGAAACAGTCTTGATACCCGAGGAGCGACGGCGGACGTTGTGCATCTCCTCGCAGGTTGGGTGTACCTTGGATTGCGGGTTTTGTTTAACAGCACAGATGGGAATCAAGCGGAACTTGCGTGCCCATGAAATTGTTGGACAAGTTCTGAACGTCCAGGCCGTGTTGCCTGAAGGAGACCATCTTACCTCGATGGTTTTTATGGGTATGGGTGAGCCGCTGATGAATTTTGATCCGGTGGCTGAGGCGATTCAGCGTCTCACTAATTTGGAGTGGGGATGTGGCTTTTCTCCCCGACGCATTACTGTATCGACAGCGGGTTGGATTCCTCGGTTTCCAGATGTTCGTCGGCTAGGGGTGAATTTAGCGATTTCTTTAAATGGGACGACCAATGCTCAGCGTGAACAGCTGATGCCCGCAGTCAATAAATGCTATGATCTCGATGCGTTACTGCTGGCGTGCCGACAGTATCTGGAAGATTCAGAACGTCCATTGACCTTTGAATATGTTTTATTGGCAGGGGTCAACGATTCGGTGAAAGATGCGAATCGTTTGGCGTCTTTGCTTCGAGGGTTGCGCTGCAAAATCAATCTGATTCCCTTCAACGAGTTCCCTGGCAATGCTTTTCGGCGGCCAACACCAGATAGTATTGAGACTTTTCAACAAATCATTAGAAGCCGTGGCCTGGATGTGTTTCTTCGAAAAAGTCGGGGCGATGATGTGTTGGGGGCTTGCGGGCAACTGGGTCGGTCAGCTTCAGATGTCCTAGCAACGTTGCCAACCCATTCTAAAAAGGCCCTTCCACTTTATGCTGAGTCTTGAACCAGTCTTACAACAAAAATATGTGACTCTACAGAAGGTCTTCCATGACCTAGGGTCAGTGGTCGTGGCCTTTTCGGGTGGCGTGGATAGTACTGTCGTGCTGAAGGTGGCTATTGACGTTCTTGGAGAGTCGGCTAAGGCAGTGATTGCGGCTTCACCAACTCTTCCAGCAAGTGAGCTTGAAGATGCTCATCGATTGTGCAAGGCCATGGGTATTCGACTCCAAGTGGTAGAGACCGATCAGTTGAAAATTGAGAAGTTTGTGCAAAATGATGCTAGGCGGTGCTTTCATTGTAAATGGGATTTGTATCAGTTGTTATCCCGTATTCAGGAGGTGGCTGGTTTCCAAGCGATCGTCGATGGAACAAATGTCGATGATATAGGTGAAGACCGACCAGGTATCCAAGCTGGCAAACAGTTAGGTGTGCGAAGCCCTTTGTTGGAAGCCAACTGTGGCAAGTCGGATATTCGCCAATTGGCTCAAAAATTGGGCTTAGCCAACTGGAATAAACCAGCGGCCGCTTGTTTGTCGTCTCGCATTACACGAGGCATTTCTATTACAAAAACGTTACTGGCTCGAGTGGAACAGGCTGAAGCATTTTTGTTAGCTGAGGGGTTGACGCAGGTGCGGGTTCGCCTACATGGAGAGATGGCTCGGATTGAAGTCGGACCAGGAGAAATTGCGATGTTGACAGACCCGGCTCGTCGGCTTCGTCTGGTTGCCACCTTTAAAAATATTGGCTTTCCATCTGTGACCGTTGACTTGGAAGGGTATCGTGCTGGTGGAGGGAATTAGAGGGCAGACCTCAGTAAGCACAAAAAAAGAGGGAAGTTACCCTTCCCTCTTTGACTTGTTGTTAGCAATGTACTAATCAAGCTTCCCCGAAGGGAAGTATGAGGCAGGAATATTCACTGCCTCCCAAGCCACGCGGTACTAACTTTTCGAATGCGCGGCAACTTCTGCTAAGGCTTCTTGGGCAAACCGTCGGTGGTCGTCATTTGATAAGCTGCGACCAATTACCTTCTCTGCCACCAAAATGGCGAGATCCGCAGTCTGACTCTTGATGTCCTCCAGAGCTTTCCGACGTTCACGCTCAATATCCTGCGTGGCCTCTTCCTTAATTCGGTCAGAATCTGCACGAAGCCGTTGTTGATTTTCATCGAGTAATTTCTGGGATTTTTGCTTGGCCTCTGTCATGAGGCTTTCCGCCTCTTTGGCTGCAAGCTGCAGCTTCGTTTCGTATTCCTTCAGCTTCTGCTCCGCCGTCGCGCGACTCTGCTCTGCCTGGTCTAAACTCTCCCGAATCTTTCGTTCTCGAGTCTCGAGTGTTTCCAAGATCGGGGGCCAGGCATATTTGTAGAGTATCCAGAACAGGATACTAAATGACAGCACCTCCCAAAAAATCAGAGACGAAAAGAAATGTGAATCAAATTGTGGCATAGCTCAGTCGCCTTTTACCCTTTGCCCATGATGATGAAGGCAATGACAAGTCCGTAAAGTGCGATGGCTTCTACTAGGGCGAACCCAATCCACATATACTTGCCGACTCGGGCTTCCGCCTCTGGCTGACGAGCGACAGCTTCAATCATCTTCCCGAAAATATACCCGATGCCAATACCGGCACCGGCAAAGCCTGAGGCCGCTAGGCCCATTCCCAAAAGTGCTGCTGCTGCAGAATCCATGGTGGTGTGATCCTCCCAGTTTAAAAGGGACTAATAGTAAAGACTGACTTTCATGGTTCATACGTGATTAGTGTAGATGAATGGCATCACCAATATACACACACGTTAAGACGGTAAAAATGTAGGCCTGGATAAACGCGATACCAACCTCTAGGCCATACAACACGATCGTGAACGAAAAGGGCAACCATCCTATGAGGAGTCCGCCAGCAATCGTCAATCCAAATAGAACTCCAAGAATGACATGGCCAGCGGTCATATTGGCAAATAATCGCACAGCCAGAGAGATTGGTCTAGCTATTTGACTGATCAATTCAATCGGAATCATTAACGGCAACAGCCATCCAGGGGTACCAGGCGGGACAAGTATCCCTAAAAACTTTGCTCCATGTAATTGAAAGCCGATGACCAGGCTGAGAGCGTAGACCCCGATGGCAAAGACACCCGTGGCGACAATCTGGCTGGTGACGGTGTACGACCCTGGGATTAATCCTAAAAGATTGCAAAATAAAATAAAGAGGAAGAGTGCGCCAATGAGCGGAAAATAGCGCATCCCGGAGGCCCCCATGGTGTCCTGGATAATGCCTTGAATGAATTCAACCAGTAATTCCGCCAGGCTCTGTAGTTTCGATGGGACGAGGGACTTGGCGGCTCCTGCTTTTAAAAGGAAGAGGGAAGCCACGCCCACCACAATCCACATCAGCAAGACGGCCTTGTTGACTGAAATGTCGAGACCGAAAAGCGAGAGCGGGATGAAATTATGAAGTTCGAAGGAGTGTAAGGGATCTTCCAAAGCGGAACCTTGTTTTACTTCTTATGTATTCCACCGCTGGGCTGCGCGGTAGGCATTGCGAATTCCAGTGATCAAACCTAAAACCAAACCAACTGCTACACCCCACGGTGTAGAATCCAGCACATACGAATCAACTAACCATCCGAGGAATCCACCGACGATAAGAGCGGCAAGCAGGTCAGTTCCCACTCGCATAGCCTGCCCAAGCCCCGCAAATAGTGGATCCTGAGAAGGTGCCATGTGTGAGACCTGCAAGGCGAGTCGTTGGAAGGGGCTACATTCAACCAAAAAATCCTAAATCTTGTCAAGGAAAGACCTCGTATAATTTATGAGATATGGTACAGTAGGATACGCGTTAAGTCTTGTGAGTGAATGACAAAAAAATGAAGCTTTCCGTTATGGCCGCGTTCCTTTTTCCCCTGGGAGGATAAAAATGGTGAAAGGCATCCTACCTATTCTCCTGCTTCACGTCACGGTGAGCACACCACTGGTCTTTGCCAATCCCACCGTTGATGAGCTCCCTGATGTAACCGAAGGGGTTGTTCCGGTCATTCAATATAAACAGGCCCAACCACTCTCTGGAAGGCAGTTAACCTCCGTGAGTGAGGTCGAGTTTATTGTCACCGTGAAAAATCAAACCGGCGATCCCGTGGTTGCGGATTCCTTGATTCTGGTTGTGGATACGGTGAGAGAAATAACTGGAACTGATATTTCGGATCGGGTAGAGATCAAAGGCTCTGATGGGTTGTTAGCCAACGGGAAACCATTTTTTCGGATTCCCAATACTGATGAGGAGCTGGGTCCTTATAGTGAAAGTGAGCCGGTGACCATTCGCGTAAGTAATCCTGACTACCTTCGCTTTTATCCGCCAAATATTCGGGTGCGCGGGCTTCGTCGTTCACCAGGAGAGGCGGTCAAAGGCCTCTTGGAATCCCTGGTACAAAAAGGGATTTTAGCTCCTGAAGAAGCCGCGAATGCTATGAAGTCTACTGCTCCTCCAGTTCCATCAGAAACTCCCTGAAACCTTGTCTGTTCTTCCTACCCAGAGTGAAGGGGGAACTGACATTACCCTTCCTTCCGCGAATATCTTTCCCCTCGTGAAGCCATGCTTAATTGGCTTTGACGATCCTTTCGAGTTGTATGGGCGGGTAACCGAGTATGCCCCTCACTCGTTTTTTATCGATCATAATAGTCATCAAGGGGGCGTCTTACGCCGTTTTTCCTACTTGGGGTGTGACCCATATCTGGTGATCCGCGGGAAGGGCGCTACTGTCCAAACGTTTACAGCTGGTAATTGGGAAGAACATGCAGGTGATCCCTTTACATTTTTTCAAGGACAGTTTCCTGAACAACCCACTGTCACCCCACATTCCTTCTTGCCATTTCTCGGTGGGGCGGTTGGATGCTTAAGCTATGACCTGGCCAGGACATTTGAGATTCTTCCAGGGCATGCACAAGATGATCTGCAATTTCCTGACCTCTACTTTCTTTTTGTCGAAGTCTTTGTTGTCATTGATCATCAGATGTCCAGTACGTGGTTGGTCTATTCACCTTCGCCTGAACGATTAGCCAGTGAAAATTGGGAGCAATTGTATCAAGAAGGCCAATCGCGTTTGTTTGCACTCAAGGCGAAATTGCAAGCAGTGGATCATGTGGTCGAGAGAGAAAAGCTTACTCCTTTCTCCCTTCGCCTTCATGAAGGTCAATCGGCCACCGAGTATAGGGATGGCGTACGCGAATGCCAAGAATATATCTCCGCTGGAGATATCTATCAAGCCAATCTCTCTCATCGCTTTCAGGTAGAAGGCATCACGGATGGTTTCTCGTCACAGGCTCAAGCGGGAGCAACCGTTTATCGCCAATTGCGGAAAGTAAACCCTTCGCCTCATTCAGCATTTTTTGTGTTGGAATCGGATGTCATCGTGTGCAACTCGCCAGAACGGCTTATCCGGCTTTCGGATGGCTATGCCGACATGCGGCCCATTGCGGGAACTCGGCCACGAGGGGATGGAACTGCAGAGGATCGACGTCTTGCTGAAGAACTGCTGTCTAATAAAAAAGAACAGGCCGAACATCTGATGCTTGTAGATCTTGTGCGTAATGATTTGGGGCGAGTTTGTCGTTATGGATCCATCCGGGTCGATGAATTAATGACGGTCGAGCGATATTCTCATGTGATGCATCTGGTTTCACATATTCTTGGCCGATTGCGTGGGGAGTGTCATGCGTTTGATTTGATTCGAGCAGTTTTTCCAGGTGGTACGATTACCGGTGCACCAAAGGTCCATTGCATGGAACTGATAGAGCGACTAGAGCCGGTACGGCGTGGAATATATACGGGATCAATAGGTTGCATTGGATGGAATGGGAACATTGATTTGAATATTGCCATTCGGACCCTGCTGCTGTCGAAGAATTGTGGGTATCTTCAAGTCGGTGCCGGCATTGTGGCCGATTCGGATCCGAACCGAGAATATGAGGAAACCCTTCATAAAGCACAAGCGTTTTTCCAGGTTCTTCATCCTCATCAGGATACATAGGGAAGGGGTATGTGGGTCTATTTAAATGATCGGTTTGTTCAGAAAGAACATGCGTTAGTCTCGGTATTTGATCATGGTTTTTTATACGGGGATGGGGTTTATGAGACTTTACGTGTGTATCAGGGAAGGGTGTTGTTATTAGAACGGCATGTGGCTCGCCTTCGCCGATCTTGTGAACTGATTGGGTTAGATTTATCGATACAAGATGAAGAATGGATGCCGATCCTTGGGGAACTATTGGTTCGCAATAGACTTCAGGATGCTGGCTTGCGGGTGACCATATCTCGTGGTGAAGGTGAAGTCGGGATTGATCCAGGGTTGTGCGCTCGCCCCACCGTTGTGGTCATGGCTAAGCCTGTTGGGGTGTACACGGATCAACAGCAGGAGCAGGGCGTCAGCTTGCATCTTTCGGCCGTTAGAAGGAATCCTGAGTGTGCCCAATCTCCTCAAATTAAGGCCATCAGTTTTCTCAATAATATTTTGGCCAAACACGAGGCTATTCGCGTTGGAGCGGATGATGCTCTGATGTTAAATATGGAGGGTCAAGTGGCTGAATGCACAACCAGTAATATCTTTTTTGTAAAGAAACAGCGTTTGCACACACCGGCTTTGGAATGTGGAATTTTAAAAGGCATCACCCGAGATGTGGTGATGGAGCTTGCTGCTAAGCAAGGCATCTGTGTGGAAGAAGGACGCTATACGATGGCGCAATTATTTCAGGCGGATGAATGTTTTATTACGAATACCGGTATAGAAATCATGGCAGTGTCGAAGATTGGGGACAGCCAGATAGGGAAGGGGAAGCGAGGCCAATTGACCGATGAACTTGGAAGCGCCTATAAGGGAAATTTGAATCGGTTTTTGGGGCCTTACTTGGCGGCCTCGAATGCGTAAGGCAGATTCAGGTATTGCCTTTTTTCTTTTGTTTTTTTTGATGAGACGATACAGGAGAGGGGAAACTCGTTTTTTTGCACTGGCTATGGATTTTCCATTTTAATCCTTTGGAAAATGGGATATCTTCTCGGTAGTGTGCTCCCACACTGTTTGTTCGCCACAGGGCTGCTTCGGTCACGCAAAGTCCAACCTGAACCATATTTTGCGTTTCTAACCCAGTCCGGTTAAACGGAGGTATCTGCAGCTTGCGGGACCACTGTTGAAGCTGCTCAAGGGCTTTCTGCAAGGAGTCCGACGTTCGTATTAACCCCACCTTTGTCCACATCAACCGTCGTAGGGAATTTCGAAGTTTTTCAATATCCTGCTCGGACATTTTTCGGGCTGAAGATTTTCGTCGAACAGAATTGGGAATCGACGTGGGTGGAGAGTAAGTATGGGCATGGCGAGCAGCAGCTTCAGCGGCTCGCAACCCAAAGACGAGTCCTTCCAAAAGAGAATTACTGCCCAGACGATTGGCTCCATGGACGCCTGAGCAGGCAGCTTCCCCCGCGACAAAGAGGCCCGGTAGGTTGGATGCGCCGTGGAGATCTGTTTTCACGCCACCCATGAAATAATGTGCACTGGGTGAGACCGGAATCCATTCTTCAGAGATATCAATGTCATACCGCAAACAGGTGGAGTAAATCGTTGGGAAGCGCTTTTTTAAAAACGTCGTGCTGAGATGTGTGACATCCAGGTAGACGTGTCGGGCTTTTGTTTTTTGCATTTCTGCCCAAATAGCACGAGAGACAATGTCTCGTGGTGCCAGTTCTTGATTGCGGTCGTACCGTTTCATAAATCGTTCGCAGCGGTTGTTTCGGAGGATTCCGCCCTCTCCACGCAACGCTTCCGAGAGGAGAAATGGAGGGCTCGATGGAAGATACAATGAGGTGGGATGAAATTGAACAAACTCCATATCTTCCAGAATAGCTCCGGCTCGAAAAGCCATCGCGATTCCATCGCCCGTCGCATTGGATGGATTGGTGGTGCGTGCGTATATCTGCCCCGCTCCACCCGTAACCAAAAGAACGGCTGAAGCCAGAATTGTTTTGTAGGTTCCTGTCATCTCATCCAGGACGATAGCGCCACAACACTGGCCGTCCTGAATGAGTAACTCGATCCCAAAATGATTTCCTAACCACTGCAGATTTTTGAGGACTTGAGCCTTGGCACCCAAGGCTCGAACCATTTCACTCCCAGTCGCATCCCCACCGGCTCGTAACACGCGGTGTCGGCTATGGGCTCCTTCTTTGGTAAACGCTAGTTGACCATCGACAGTGTCAAATTTTGCTCCCCATTCAATCAGCTCGTGAATACGGGACGGGCCTTCTTCTACCAGTACTTTCGTTGCGGGCCGGGAACAGAGTCGATGCCCAGCCTTTATGGTATCGGTGAAGTGGAGATCAACGTCGTCCTCTTCACTTAGAGCCACCGCGACGCCTCCTTGGGCATAAAACGAGTTGTTATCCTGAGGGCCGCCTTTCGCTACGATTGTTACGTGTCCATGTCGGCACAGTTCTAAGGCTGAGCGTAATCCAGCCACGCCTGCTCCAATAATGAGGAAGTCAGTCGATAGAACTTGAGCGTTCATGGGGATTGGACCGATGAAGGCGGCATGGTAAGGAGGTATAGGTGGTGAAAAGGCCTAGTGAAAGAATCAGGAAGATCGGTTGAGATGGGATGCGAGGCCAAAAGGGAGATCGCCTTCCACCCCTCTGAGTAAAATTACTTGATTGCCACTCCAGAGAAGAACACCATGGCCTCTGGCCGACTCGCTGGATTTTGGAGTTAAACGTTGCCAGGTACCTTGCCAGGACATGAATGCCGATATGCGGTCCCCATCGATGACAATACGATTCAAGATAAAATCGAGCTCAATTGTAGAGAATGTGTCAAAGTCTTTCAGGGCCTCAGACTCCAAAATTTCTAGTTGTTCTAGGGGTAACAGGAGTTCATGGAAGGCTAACACATCTTTATTGACATAAGCAGTTTCGAGTGTTTTGATGGCCTGGATCACTCGTTGGATTCGAGCATGTTCTTCGGGATATTTGGGTGTTTTTGATGAGCAGCCTGTCTCTGCCAGACAGGCCAATCCCATAAAAATCACGAGCATTACCCACACCCAAAGGCGAATGTGTGTTGGGGGCGACCTCCTCATGAGGCCCTATAATGGAGAAGACTCCTATAAGGGGTCAAGGAAATTTTAATGGGGAGGTGACTCCCGGGTACAAGAGCGGGTAAGATAGTCTGTTTTGTTGACCCTATGGTTTGGAAGACAGCTTGATCTGTCGGCCGTGTTTCCCCATAGAGAAAATTTTCGTGTTCTGTCTTTGGCTTGTCGTCTACCAATTTTTTAACCCAGGAATCCATCTCTATGTCGAGTGTGGTCAAAAAGCGGAGGAAGAAGATGCGTAAGCATAAACATAAAAAACTTCGTCGCCGCATGAAATTCGCAAAGCGTCGTAATTAATTTCATAGGTCAGCAGGGAGCAGGGCATTGAGATGACCCAGGGGAAAAAGACTCGCATTAGGGTACGTTCCTCCCTGTCGACCTATGTCGGTGAGCTCCTCATTCCCCCGATGCGAAATCGAATTTCGGATGTTCTCAATGATGAATCGGTCTTCTTTCTCAGTTTGACCGATGTCGTGATTGATGATGCCCACCATTCGGAGTTTGTTGCCCTGAATAAGATGCAAATTGAATCGGTTGTTCAAATCGATTGAGGGCTCGCCTTTCCTGCCTCGCTATTTGTCCCTATCCTTTCAACGAGTATTTTCTCTTGTTTTGAAACATCAATAACTCGGTGAGATCTGTATGAGCCAGTGGTCGCGCTTTTTGCCATTTATTCGTCCTCAGATGGTCATCATGGCTTGTGCTGGTGTGGCCGTGATGGGCGTGGCGGCCTGCAATTTGGTTCTTATTCGGTTGGCCGGATCTTTATGGGATTTGATCACGGTTCAAAAGGATCTTCAACAATTAACGACCATGGTGTGGATGTTTATTGGACTAGTAGTTGGGCAAGGTGTGTTGTCGATGGGTCATAGTTATATGACCGCGTTGGCCTCCCAGCGTGTGATGGCCGATTTTCGTACGCATGTTTTTTCCCATCTCCATCGATTATCACTCAAATTTTTCGCGAAACGACGCACGGGTGAATTGATTTCCCGTCTGATGAACGATGTGGGGGTGATTCAAAATCTCCTCACAGAAACTCCAATGGATGTACTCAAGCATGTCGTGACGATTATCGGAGGAGTAGGATTTCTCTTGGCGATGAATTGGCGTTTATGTGTGCTGATTCTCATACTTTTGCCATTGCTCGCCATTATTGCCCGTCTTTTTGGGAAACGGTTGAAGGCGTTTTCCACGAAAATTCAGGACCAAACAGCCAAGGTCACGATTCTCATTGAGGAAGTCGTGTCGGGTATTCGGGAGGTCAAGTCATTCGTGCAGGGGAAACGGGAAGAAGCACGGTTTCGAACAGCGGTGGAAGGGCTTTTAAGCACAACAATGCAGCGAGCAGCTGTGTTGGCTGTCTTTGTGTCGTTCATTACATTTTGCACGTTTGTCATGGCGAGTGCAGTCTTGTGGTATGGAGGGAAACAAGTGATTGAAGGACAGTTGTCTCCCGGAGATCTCTTTGCGTTTGTCCTGTTTGCGGGAATATTAATTGGGCCGTTCGGATCGGTTGCGAGGATTTATTCTCAAATCAAAGAAGTCCAAGGAGCCATGGCTCGAGTATTTGAGCTGTTAGATACGCCATTAGATATTCAAGATAGTCCCAATTCACGACCTTTAGTCCCTATTCGAGGGGATGTCCAGTTTGAAGAAGTGCAATTCGCTTATGAGGAGCGCCCGCCTGTTTTGGATACCGTCTCTTTTTCAATTAAGGCCGGTGAATGTGTGGCACTTGTGGGCCCGACCGGGGCAGGGAAGACCACGATTATTAATTTATTGCACCGCTTTTATGATCCTACGAAGGGGAGAGTGCTCATTGATGGCCACGATGCGAGATCCATTCAATTGGACAGCTTGTATGGGCAACTCGCGCTAGTTCCTCAAGAAACGTTCCTATTTGGCGGAACCATCATGGATAATATTCGATACGGTCGTTGGGATGCCGGAGAAGCTGACATCCTTGAAGCCAGTCGGCGTGCCAATGCCCATGACTTCATCCAAGTTCTTCCGGAAGGATATGAAACTCTCTTAGGGGAAAAAGGTGTAAACTTATCGGGTGGGCAACGACAGCGAGTGGCTATTGCTCGAGCCTTGCTAAAAGATCCAAGAATTCTTATTCTGGATGAGGCGACATCGGCCTTAGATAGTCAAGCAGAGTCGTTGGTGCAGGGAGCGTTGGTCGAACTGATGAAGGGGAGGACGACCTTAATGATTGCCCATCGTTTTTCGTCAATCCAACGAGCCGATCGAATTCTTGTCCTTCATCGAGGAACGATTATCGAAGAAGGCCGGCATGGGGCGTTGTTGGAAAAACGAGGTCTCTATCACCAGTTGTATACGTTGAGGGAAGTTGAGGGAATAGCCGTTGTTGGGAAAAGCTGAAAATGCCGATTCAGCAAAAAAACCATGGGGATTTGATGCCCATATTTAATGAAAGAAGCCCTGCTGTTAAGGAATTTTTGAGAAATCCGCTGGAATATTGATTAATTTGCCGTCTGGGAAAAAAACAGCCAACGTACCTGGTGCTTGAGGCTCAAAGTCAGCATAGGCAAATCGTGCCGTAAAACGAGAACGAAAACTAGCGGAGGAGCCAGGATTCTTTTTTCCGCGTTCTGCAGGGCCAATATCGACTGGGCGAGCCATTAGATTACCCTGCTGTAGGGCAATTTCCGCTCCTTCAGCAAAGAACTCTTCTTCGCCACATAATCGTACTTCTACTTCCAGATATGGCATGTCCAAAATTTCTTGTATTTTTGATTCCGGCATGCGAATGTCCTGCTTTTGACGTTTCGATTCGGCTGCCTCGCGACGCCCAAAGTATTCTAGCCAATACCGACGGGTCCGCAAGATAGCATGCGTACCGCAAGGATCTACTTCAGGGTCTGCACCCACACGGCTCACTTTTTCGGAGGCTTTCATAACCGCGGCCACATCTTCTACCGACTCAGCCGTTTCCATGGTTTGTCGGCCGATTGAAAGGGATTTATTGGCCTCCTCAATGCTAATGGACATATCAATGCCATATGAAACTGATGGCAATACGATGAACCCTATGCTACATATGGCAAACAGAGAATATAAGAGGCGAATGCACGATGAAGAGACAATGCCCATATCGGTTCTCCTTTAAAGAGCGATGGCACGTACAGGGATGAAGAACAATTGCGAAATTGTAGAGAAGCCTCTACCAGGTTTGCAATCCCTTGAGTGCTCGCTCTGCTAGGTGGAGATGCGTGCTAGGCCCCATAAAAAAGAAATTCATTGGTCAGAAAGAAAGGGTTCTAAATCAGAGACTTGTGGTGAGGGCCAGTTGACTCCCTCTCTCTACTTCGGTAGATTATTGGCGCGTGAAGTATAGCGAAGTGGGCCGACTATAGGCCGGCACAAAAATCTGGATTCCCGCCATCGTTTACAACCCCCCAGTTTCAACCAATTTGATGCAATTAATTCAATGGTCTTCAAATGGGTGTGGAATGAGCAAGACACCAGGATGGAGGACGTATGGACAATAAAAAGGTAGAACGGGTTTACACGGCCTATGCATCCGTGTACGACCATACGTTTGGAAAAGCCTTTAAGCAATCTCGGGAATCTGCGGTTCGAGGGTTGTCCATTAAGCCTGGTTGCCAAGTCTTAGAAGTGGGCGTCGGAACCGGAGAGGCTTTACCCTTGTATCCCACACATTGTGACGTCTTGGGGATTGATCTCTCTGAGGGCATGTTAGAACATGCTCATCGGCGGGTAGATGAATTCAATTTATCGCATGTCACTCTTCGGACAATGGATGCAGGAAATATGCTGCTTCCAGACGATACCTTTGACATTGTGATGGCCGCCTATGTCGTGACGGCTGTTCCAGATTATCGAAAGGTCGTCAATGAAATGATTCGGGTGTGTAAGCCGGGAGGTAGGATTGTTATGCTGAATCATTTTAGTAATGGGAATAAAGTCATCGCCGCAGTTGAAAAATTTATTTCCCCCATGTGCAAGCATATCGGCTTTCGAACCGACTTGGCCCTCAATACGGTTCTGGAAGGCACCAGTTTGATTGTGGCCAGTAAAAAGAAGGTCAATCCTCTTCGATTTTGGCATTTGGTTGAATGTGTCAATAAGAAAAATGGGCAGCAACCTGTATTCGCCAATGGGCTTGCCCTCAATGGGCATGTGTCTTGATTTTACGAGATTCCTGTCGTTTCCCCTTCCTCACCTAGGTTCCCTTCTCGATTTTGGGTTTCTCACGTTAAGTTTATCGATTATGTAACCATCGATGGTTAGGCAATGAAAGTCGCCACTTGTCTTCAGCATGTACCATTTGAAGGTCCTGGAGTGTTTCGTCAGGCCTTAGAAGTGCGAGGATATGCGCTAAGGACTATCTTGGTCCCTTCTGAAGGATTGCCGCAAGATTTTGGAGATTTTCTGTTGATCATGGGAGGGCCCATGTCAGTCAATGATTCTGCCCCCTGGATCGCCGAAGAACTTCAATTTGTCAAAGCGGCAATGGAAAATAGGATTTCTATCATTGGTATTTGTTTTGGATCGCAATTATTGGCCAAGGCCTTGGGTGGTTCGGTGCAACCGGGTCCTGCTTTTGAAATTGGGATGGTCGAGGTTACGGTTACGGATGAAGGGAAAAGAGATCCTGTTTTCAGACACCTGCCGTCAATGTTTCAGGTCTTTCAATGGCATGGAGAAGGCATCAGTCTTCCCCCAGAGACGCAGTCTTTGGTCGCTTCAGCAGAGTTCCCGGTTCAGGCTTTTCGTGCGCAGGAGCGCTGCTATGGACTGTTGTTTCATCCAGAAATGGACGAGCCAGGCATGCAGGCTTTATGTCGTGAATGCCCTGAAGATGTCAAAAGGGGAGGACTTTCTTCTGAAGCAATTCACGCCCAAGCTATCCCACATTGGCCAAGGTCGCATCAATTTTCTGATCGACTGATTGATCATCTGGTCTAATGGCGGTTTTTCTCGTTCAGGGGGACGGGGTGGTCTTACTTTGCCACTTTTGACCAGATGCGATTTACCCATCCGTTACGGTTAGAACTTTCCGGATCAGTTGTATCGGGATTGGACAGAAAAGACGTGGTCATATGCCGAAAACTTTTGGCCATGCCTGAATTTGGGGATGTTAACACCATGGGTTCGCCGGTGTTCATAGCCTGACTTGCCCTAGGAAAATCATTGGGAATAATCCAAGAGGTCTTATAATTAAAAATTTTCTCTGTTTCCCTTAGAAAACGATTTTCCTTTTCGATATAGCGATTGAGCACCCATTGTATTTTTGAAGACGGGATTCCTGCCCGTTTGAAATACTCCAAGACGATTTCTGTTCGTTTCACGACCGGTATCGTGAGGGCTGAGAGTACGAAAATGATGGAGGAGAACCCGAGAGCCGCAGTGGTGTTCGCATCCAAGGTGTGTCCACAGTCGATGAGGACAATATCAAACTGAGTTTTGAGTAGGGCTACTATGGGTTCAACCCATTCTGTGGCAAATGGCTTGGCCTGGATGTCCGTAAATCCTGCGGAGAGGAGGTGTAAGCCAGAATCATGTTTGACAAGGAATTGATCAAGTGAGTTTTGGGCAAGGGGGGAAACTCTGTCCCCAAGTTCACGAAGGGTATGTGGCATTAGGACATTCAGAAAGAGGGCGAAGTCTCCAGCATGAGGATTCAATTCGAGCAATACGACTGAAGGCGCATTGGCAGCCTTTCGCAGGCTTACTCCGAAATTGATTGCTGTCGTGGTTGTGCCAATACCGCCACGGGCTCCAAAGAAACTCACCACGTTTCTGACTTGTTTTCTTCGTTATTTGGGAACCCTCCCCCTACGGGCGGCGCATCGGTCAAGAGCTTTAGAGATTTCCTCAGTCTGTAGAGGGCGGGGAAAAAATTCGTCTACCCCGATATGTCTGGCCTGTGCGGCCAATGACATATCTGGGACTTCGCTTGTGAGGAAAATATCTGGCCGATCATTTTCCCGTGTGATCGATTCAATGAATGACAATGTGGGATAATGGTCGTAGTCGGCCTCCAGGATGATCAACTCGATTTTACTGGATTGACTAAATTTTGGAGGTTCCAAACAGAAATGAGGGTGGGCTGCAATGGCTTCCTCGAATATCTTTTGGGCCTCCTTCCTACGGAGCCGCAATTCAACAACTATGTCATTTTTGTTGCGGGAAGGAGTCGGAATGGACTTTTCTTCTCTCCGGTGTGTTAAGGGCCAATCCTGTGACTTCATGTTGACTCCATTGTTAGTAGTTTCTCGGGGAAAGGGGGGCTGGTATCGATGGAAAACCTGCGTGTACGAATTAGCTCTGTCCTTTTTCCCTGATACTGAGCCGAATTCCCCAACGACAATCCCGTGAGATGTGTGTGCTATATCTAGTTGAGTCGTTAATTTCAGTGTCCCTGTTTCTTGTGCCTGCCTAGGTCAAGCGCCTTCGTTATCGTCACAAAGTGGCTGTTGAATAATGCTCATCTTCCAAGGCAAATACGCCCAGAGAGACGTGGAGTGTTAGCGGCCTCGGGTCGGTTCAAAAAAGGTCTACCAGCAGGTCCGCTAATGCTGTCAATTATTGCAGGGATTGCACCTTGGTACTCCCTAAGAATGCTGATCGACAAATTTTATATTTTTCTGAAGCTCTAAAAAGAAATATTTTGTCCCTAGGACAACTGTCCCTAATCCCAGTGGTGATCAGAGGTTTGACGGTTACTCTAAGAATGGCGGTGTTCAGCTTCAGCGAATCATTGAAAACGCCTATTGCTTTTGGGTCCTGGCCTCACCATTGTTATGACACGCGGAGCGTACATGCAGTTTACCTAAGCACAGGAAAATGGCCAAAACGCCGCTGGCAGATTTTTTCAACAGCCCCACAAAAAGAGTGAAACAATTGAAATCTTCAGATGAAAAAGGATGTTTCTTTACCTGCATTACGGCATTTAACCTTCCGAAACGATGATTGCCGGTTTTTAGGCTGTTGCGATTATGTTATTCCACTGTGTCAATGTTCCATCTTTGGAAAGGATTGGGCATGCTGTCCCCCGATCGTCGAATGCTGTGTGTGTATGAATGTCCTTTAGTCAAAAGTATTTCACGGGTTTGGAGACTAATGGTACCGAAACAAGTTAGAAATTTGGTACGGTAACGTTTTATCTTTAATGACATCCTTAGGAAAGGAACAGGTATTCATGGCTGGGTTTCCTATTCAATATGCTGAGCGCATCCGCACCTTACCGCCCTATTTATTTGCCGCCATTGATGACATGAAGCGAAAAGCCATCGAGCGAGGCATGGATATTATTAACTTGGGCATTGGAGATCCAGATTTGCCCACACCGGAACCGATTATTGAATCGTTGCGACGGGCGGCCGGAGATCCCAAGCATCATCAATATCCATCGTATGATGGGATGTTATTGTTTCGGACGGCCGTGGCCCAATGGTATCAGCGTCGGTTTGGCGTGACGGCCGATCCCAAAACGGAAGTACTCACGCTCATTGGTTCCAAAGAAGGGATTGGCCATGTGCCATTTGCGTTCATCGATAGGGGGGATGTCGTGTTAGTCCCGAGTCCTGGGTATCCTGTGTATCCCGTTGGAGTGAGTTTCGCTGGGGGCACATCCCATGAAATGCCCTTAACGAAGAACAACGGGTTCCTGCCTGATTTAGAAGCGATTCCTAAAGACGTGCTGAAAAAAGCCAAGCTGATGTTTTTGAATTCTCCCAACAATCCCACGTCGGTGGTGGCGAGCAAAGAATTTTTCAAAAAAGTGGTCGACTTTGCCCAAGAGCATCAGATTATCGTGTGTCATGATGCGGCCTATTCGGAAATTTATTATGACGGTAAGCGGCCGTGCAGCTTTTTGGAAGCCGAAGGGGCCATGGACGTTGGCGTTGAATTTCATTCCCTCTCGAAGACCTTCAATATGACAGGCTGGCGCATCGGGTTTGCCGTGGGACGACAGGAAGTCATTGCCGGTCTGGGAAAAGTCAAAACGAATATCGATTCCGGCGTGTTCCAAGCCATTCAAGAAGCGGGCATTACGGCATTGGAATTGGATGATTCGATCACCAATGACTTGAGGGGAATTTATCAAGAACGTCGGGATGTGTTAGTGGCTGGATTGAAAAAACTCGGCTTGTCATTAGATATACCGGAAGCGGCGTTTTATGTTTGGATCGAAGTGCCTAAAGGCTTTACTTCAGCCTCGTTTACCGCGCACCTCATTGAAAAGGCAGGCATTGTGACGACTCCGGGTAATGGGTTTGGTGATCCGGGAGAGGGCTATATCCGCATGACCGTGACGACGACCAAAGAACGATTGGCAGAAGCCGTGGACCGAATGCAAAAAATCGGCTGGTAGTCAATGGTTTCTTTGAGGTGGAGAGTCAAAATTTCTGAGGGTGGTGCTACATTAGGCAAGCGGAGTTGTTGGAGCGGATGAAGTGAATTGCTCTCGTTCGTGTTGAAGTGCGTGGGTCGTACGCTCTTTCTCTTGGAGCCACTGCTCAAGTTTTCTCGTAGTGTTGGCCATCCTTCCTTCTCGCCCCATCAATTCCAAGGCATAACTAATTTCTGCTAGTAAGGTGGCTCCTATGGATCGAGATGAGCCTTTGCAGGCATGGGCTGTTTTTACTAAAGCCTCAGCGTCTTGGCGCTCGACTGCCTGTTGAATGCCTTCGAGGTGACGAGGCAAATCTAAGAGGAATTGATCAATCACGGTTAGTAAAAATTCAGGATCCTCGTCGCCACCAAGAGCCTTGAGATTTTCTAAAATGGTAACATCGAGACAAGGAGAAGGTAATGTAGTGGAACCTTTTCGCGTTTTTTCTGAAATGTGCTGATCCACTGAGTTGTTTTCTGCAGGCCGTGGCAACCATTTGCTAATCATTTCCCTCAACTCTTCTATTCTCACGGGTTTGGTCATAAAATCATCCATGCCCGCTTCAAAGCAGGTTTCTCGATCTCCGGGTAAGGCATTGGCTGTTAGGGCGATGATAGGCAGGCGGTAACTTTCTTGAAGCGCAGGGGGCAAGGCGTCAGAGGCGACCCTTTCCTCTGCTTCACCGTTCCCATTTTTTTCTTCGCGAATCCTCCGTGTGGCTTCTAAGCCATCCATCTCTGGCATTTGGCAATCCATGAGAACGAGATCATAGGATGTGCGACCTATAGCCTCAATGGCTTTTTGCCCATTTTCGACGACATCAACACGATAGCCCATTTTTTTAATCATTCGAACAGCCACCTTCTGGTTGACCACATTATCTTCGGCCAGAAGAATGTGGACTTCTGTTTGAGCCTGAGCTGCCTCTACGGTATGTCGAGTGATCAAAGGGGAGGAATGACTATTAGGAGTTGAAAGAGTTTGTTGGTTGCTGCCTAGAATCATTTGCAGAGACTGTTGTAATTGTTTATGCCGAATGGGTTTCGTGAGATATCCATTGAACCCGGCGTCCTGAGCTAATTTGCCTTCACCTCGTTTTCCAAGAGCGGTGAGGAGAATAAGGGGAACGTGAGAAATTTGGCTATCTTGTCGGATACGTTTGGCTAAGGAGAGTCCATCTTCTTGAATCGTTTCTGATAGCGTATGGTCCAGAAGGGCAATATCGAAAGATTGATTCCCTTTGGCCCGTTGCCGAAGCAACGCGAGTCCTTCATTTCCATTTTGAGCGACCTCACAAATCATTCCCCACGACTGGGTGTAATGCTGTAAGAGAAAGCGTATCGTGTCATTGGATTCGACGATACACACACGACGG
>JAJDBR010000188.1 GCA_029261275.1 Nitrospirales bacterium | reverse complement strand
GGAAACGGAATTTCCCACAAAGGGGTGATTCGGTTTTCTCGTCCGACCCACGCTGAGGTGGTCGCCCATTCGCCAACACCATCCATACAGAGCACAACCGCTTCTTGAAAAGGCGAAGGGAAAAAGGCGGACGCAGCGTGGGACTCATGATGTTCTCCAAAAAGCAGGGGAGGGAGAGAATCCGTTTTCTCCAGACCCCCGACTTCGCGAAAAGCGTTGTCGAGCAGATTGCGTAAAAACAGTCTTTCTTTAATCCACACCGGGATGGCGGTGAGAAATGACCTTATGCCTTGTGGAGCATACGACAGATAGGTCTCCAACAAACGCTCAAACTTAATCAACGGCTTGTCATAGAAGACCAAAAAATCGATCTCACGTATGGTAAGGTTCCCCTGACGCAAACAATACTCAACGGCGTGCGAAGGAAAACCTGCATCATGTTTCTTTCGGGTAAACCGTTCTTCTTGAGCCGCCGCCACTATCTGCCCGTCTTGAACTAAACAAGCCGCACTATCATGATAATAGGCAGAAATTCCTAAAATAGACTTCACCCATATCCTCTTTATCTGAAAAGTGGGAGTAATTTTTTGGTCATAATTATACGCTATTGAAACAATTCGTCAAAAAAATGTTGCATGTGCTTCCAAGATCGTTGATCAGCTTGCTTGTGATACTGCAAGGCTTTCATGCCAAATTGATTGGCGGATGGATTGGTAAAACTATGCCGGGCGCCTCCATACAGAGTCATCTGCCAATCAATACCAGCCTTGTCGAGAGCACCTTTAAATTGTTGAATGTGAGCGGATGTAAGAAACGGGTCGGCATCACCATGGGCAATCAGGACTTTGGCTGAAGTAGTGACGGGGTTCGCCTTTGGAGGAAGAGGCAACGACCCGTGGAAACTGACCACCCCCTTTACTGGGGCACCTCCATAAACCAATTGCATAACGGTTGCCCCCCCAAAACAATACCCAATGGCGGCTAAGCGGTTCGGATCGACCTTCGGATCTGCCTGAAGCACGTTCAAACCTTCCTGGGCTTTTCCCAACCAATCCTCTACATTGCTTGTAGTCATTTTCGACCATTCACTTGCCTTCTCGGGATGGGTGGTCACCTTTCCGTCCCCATACATATCCACGGCAAAAGCCACATATCCCAATCCCGCTATTTGCTCGGCACGAGACCGGGCATAGTCATTGAGCCCCCACCATTCATGAACCACCAAGATCCCAGGCCTCTGACCCTTTATGGAATCATCCCAAGCCAGAAATCCCTCAAAAGTGGTTTCCCCATAGGTGTAAGCAATAGCCTTACTCTGCACCTTGGCCTCCACCAGTGGCGGAATTCCGACAAGTATCAAAAATACTATGAATAAAAAACGATAGAGCATCGCTCCCCTCCCTGGTATATATTTTTGGGTAAATCTAGGCAACATAAAATACAAGGTAGTTATTCGGAAAATTACGTGAGAGGAACCTCACGAAAAATGAGGAATACAATGAGGGCTGCAAGAAAACTTATTTGGAGAAAATTCAAAAATGGTGCGCCCGACTGGACTTGAACCAGTAACCCTTGGATTCGAAGTCCAATACTCTATCCAATTGAGCTACGGGCGCACACATTATTTTTCAATGACTTAGGTGAATCAGTCAACTGTGGAGAATGGGCTAGTGTTAAATCGGTGTTAAAACGGGACACGGCATCACGTAAATCCGCTTGATGGAAGCTATTATACCGCTTAAACACCTCCATCGTCTTATGCCCCGTGAGCCTCATAATGGTGAGATGATCAATACCGGCTCGTCTCATATTGGTGACAGCGGTATGTCGAAAATCATGGAATCGAAAAATTCTGAATACCCGCTGGTTTACAAGCACCATTGATGGCAGTCTGAATCGAACTGACCGATTGGCCCTTCACCAAGAAGACATGATCTTCTTGAAGATAGCGAACTTTATACAGGTTCTTCAACAAACCCGTCAATTCTGGGGTAAGAGGGATGATCCGAGCATCATCGGTTTTGGTATCTTCGGCCCGAAGTTGAATAAAACCCATTTTAAAGTCCACACGCTCCCAGGTGAGGTGGAGAATTTCTCCCAATCGCATTCCCGTCTGATAGGCACATAAATTCATCGCTTGAAATATGTGGAGCCGAATAGAGTTGGAGCTTGCAAATTGCTCTAAATCTAAGACCCGATCTCTCGCATTATTCTCTCTCTGAAATTTCACTAAGCTGACAGGGTTTCGGTCAGCATTGTCAATTTAACTTGATGCGGTCACATGAGAACAGATTTTCCCTCTCCACTTAAGCACACACCCGTTCCTTCCACACTTGGAACGACTGCGTGCGCCACAGCCCGTAGTTCACCGCCTGCATGAGGTGACGATCGAGGCGAAAGAGATTCTGGATGAGTCCGTGTAAGGTCAAAAACCGTTGAGCCTGTTGTGCTGAAGAAAATCCGCGCATATGGTATTCTTGTTGTCGCGTCGGTTGATGCGACACTTCCACCCGGTTGTTGGAATAGACCGTATTGCGATGCTCCACGGTTGGCATGACTTCCCGATCAGCCACGTCATAGCTTTTCAGTTTGTCCGTGAAGAGCAAGTGGCGAAAGAAGCGGACCGCGGCCTGTTTGTTGCGTCGCGGTTGAACGAGGGTATCAATGGTGTCGCCATCTTGATCGACCGCACGCCAGAGATACTGGTGCTCCCCTTGAATGGTAATGACCGCTTCATCCAAATGCCAGGCATCCCCCAACCGCCCTTGGCGTTTGTTCAGCCGTCGGGCACACGTTGGACCAAATTTCAGGCACCATTGGCGAACGGTTTCATATGTGACCGTAATGCCTCGTTCAGCGAGGGATTCTTCCACTTCCCCGAAACTGAGGCAGAAGCGATGGTAGAGCCACACCGCGTAACTGATAATTCCAGAAGGAAAACGATGGCGTTGGTAGCTGATGGGTTTGGTTGTCATACAGGCCAGCCTGCCAAACCCGCGTTAAGTTAATGGTATGGACGCTCCTGTTGAAGCGCTGTGGCAGTATACTTGCCGCAACCACACTTCATACACAGGAGGGACTCATGCATAACATCACCACGATTGGGCTTGATTTAGCAAAG
>JAJDBR010000187.1 GCA_029261275.1 Nitrospirales bacterium | reverse complement strand
CTTTGCTAAATCAAGCCCAATCGTGGTGATGTTATGCATGAGTCCCTCCTGTGTATGAAGTGTGGTTGCGGCAAGTATACTGCCACAGCGCTTCAACAGGAGCGTCCATACCATTAACTTAACGCGGGTTTGGCAGGCTGGGCAGCATGAACAAGCCAACACCCAGCTATCAACCTCACCGTTTTCCCTCTAAAATTATCAGTTACGCCGTATGGCTCTACCATCGATTCTGCCTCAGCTTTCGTGAAGTGGAAGACCTCTTAGCTAAACGTGGCATTACCGTGACCTACGAATCCGTTTGCCAGTGGTGTCAGAAGTTTGAGCCTGCCTAGGCGCGCCAACTCAAGAAACGACAAAGTTGCTTAGGAGATATCTGGCATCTCGACGAAGTGTGTATCACTATTCAAGGAGAACGGCACTATTTGTGGCAAACCGTGGACCAAGACGGCGATACCATTGATATTCTTGTGCCACGCCGACGCCACAAACATGCGGCGGTGCGCTTCTTCCGTCGGTTATTGAAGGGGTAAGGTGTTGAACCACGCTGGCTCATCACTGATAAACTTGGAAGCGATGATGCCGCTCATGGGACGATCATGCCCACGGCGCCTCACAGCAACCACGGCTATGCGAACAATCGAGCCGAAGTCTTGCACCAACCGACGCGGCTACGGCAATGTCACCGGCGTGGGTTTTCCTCCTCGACTCAGGCTCAAGTTTTCCTGACACTGCACGGACTCACACAGAATCTCTTTCGTCTTAGCTGCCATCTGATGCAGGCGGTCAACTATCGCCTGCTACGAACGCAGGCGTTTCAGATTTGGAAGGACGCGGTGTGTGCATAAGGGATGGGGTCAAGCGGCGTCATTTCGCCCTTCAATAGCTCAATGGACAATGCCCGGGGAAGCTATTGCTGTATTTCTACTTTGCGGCCACACCCACTCTCTCTTGCCGCTCCTTAACCCCTCTTCCCCCAGCCAGGAAATGCTGATACTCAATGACCAGATGTGGAGTCTCGTCCCTTATGAAGGAGGGCAGTGATTGTTTACCCGAACCCTCATGGGCGTATTCGGTGGGAAGAAATTCATACCGTGTTGCATCCAGCACTTCGAACAAGGGATCTCGATTTAAAACCTGCCGCAGGTTTTCCATACGAACGGCTGCCTGAAAATTGGGCAATAAAAGATGCAGTGTAGGCCCTTCGACATACCAGGCTCCAGTCGTCATTTTACTTCCAGAGGATGGAACCGGATGGCTTAACCCAAAGACCACCCATTGCTCAGATGAGGCTTTGGCGAAGGCCCGACTCAACGTCGAGCCGAGATAGGCAATTTCCTCTCGTGTAAAAGCCGCTTCTTCGTCCCCTTTCATCAAGAAATTTATTACCGGTCGTACGCGGATACTTGTCAAAAGCGGTTCCCAACTTTCAGGACTGAGCCTCAAGGGATGTGAGAACCCTTCATGGTCTTCAGAGGACGATGGTTTAGTGTGCGTTTGTAAGCGGACAAAACGACCGGGTTCCTCACACATTCCGCATACGATGGTGCTCGGATGAGAGGACCCGGCACAGCCAGACCCCACCCAGACCAGCAGGCAGAGCATTGACAATAAGTAGTTCCGAGGTAGCAAGTTTTCCTTTCCGTAATGAAAAGGATCAATTATTTGTGTAACTCAATTGTTCGTCATGACCGCGGAGGCGGGCATCCAGAAAAACAAGAACAGCCCCGAACTCCTGTTTTCACGGCCATGACCAAATATGGGATACAAGAGGGTTTATGCACCTCAATGAGAGGGTTCACCATGAATCCAAAGATTGCCTAAAAGTGCCATTTGGCCGAGAGCATCAAGCGACTGGCATGGCCGGTATCCCCATTTTTATTTTTTCGTTGCCCCCAATAGTATTCCAGGCCGATATCGTAGCGTTTGAAGGGGCTATAAATCAGATTCGCCAAGCTATAGTAGCTACTCTTAAATGAGGTCCCAGGTTGAATCCCTCGGTTGTCTACTCGGACATAGCCAAACACTCCGGTGGAGCGCCACCGGTCGGTCCACCAATGCTGGTATGCGCCGAATCCTCCATACGACTCCAGGCGTTTGAGTTCTCGACTACTATTGTCGTAAACCGCATCTTGGCCGCCAGCGGCATCCAAATCATTAATGTAGCGACCGATGCCCGAGCCGTAAAACCCCTGAAACTTGAAGGTGTCTCGAAGATTGGGGACCCCGATCTTACCTGAGAGGTTAAACCCATAAGCAAAGGTTCGATCCGTTCCCGAGCCAGTGGTGTTGGTGCCCTTCAGTTGGCGCCCTACGAAGGCGCCCATAAAATGGTGTTGATCCCCATTAAAGTCGATACGGGCAATCCCATCAGGTAATTCAGTTTGATCATTGCCGTTGGACAGATCCGTATCTGGATCTTCAAGGGCAAACGTCGCGATCCATGTCTTTGTCTCATCAAGTTGCCACGACAAGCGGAGCATTCCATTAAACAGTCGGCCCCATGCATTAGGCCCTTGAAGATCAAACATTTCAGGAAAGACCTGGGTGTCCCGAAAGGTCGAAAACGCTTCTCCAAGAAGAAATGTGGTTCCCGTAATGACCCCCATCCCCGTCAGGTACCCCTGGCGAAGCCGTGGTTCGATGGTGCCAGGGTTGTTATTGCCGAAGAAATCAATAGAGATGAAGGTACTATAATCCCCGATCTTGGTCGGTGTTCGCGTTTCCAGAACCATTCGGGTCGTTCGGGGGTCAAACTCCGTGCTAGTGGTTTTCTCTGTCGGGGCCGAAAAAGTTCCCGGGTGAAATTTGCCAAACTTATTATCGGTATCCTGAAAGTTATGGATGAGGTTCATTTGGAAGAACCCTCCAAACCTGACTTCGGAATCGAAGTTCTTAAACTTCATCCAGCCATGCTTAGCTCCCGTTCCCTCAAGTCGCGCTCGAGGATCTCGCCGGAGCAAGTCAAATTTCGTCTCCCACTCTCGCTCAGTCTTGGCCTGCACCACTTCAAGGGCATGGATCTTGTCTTCCGCCGTTTCCTCTTTGCTCTTCAGCTCTTCTAATTCCTGCTCAACTCGTTCAAGTCGTTGTTGGATCTTCGAACTCTCGGGCGTCAATGTCTGATCCGATCCAGAACGTATTTGAGGCCTCTCTTTTGCCTGAGCCAGGGACGCTTGCATCAACATGCCCACCCCACCGACGCCCATCGCCAGAGCCAAAACAAGCGGGCAGAATAGGTGTTTCAGAGAACGATGCACTTTTGTCGGGTGAACACGAAGAGACGGCATGCAACTTTTTCCTTTCTCGGTAAGACCTGGATATGTACCTGTTTAGTCAGGACTCTCAATGCTCAGGAAATAACCTCAAGTGCTCATGACCTTGCCTAAATGGAGTCCCAAGATCGGTTCGACAAGCTATGATATTTTTGAAAGGGTTATACCACAATGAGTCAATAATTGTGGGGTTGATGACAATGGCTCGCGGCACAGAACCCGTATATTTTGGAACATTGAATTCGTCAAGAGGTCTTTGCTACCTTGTTCAGCTCATCAAACAAGAATGCATATTCCCCTAATTTTTTTATAGCCTCTTACGACCTACCGTGGAGCCTATACGGTTACTCAAGCGGTGCAGCAGATACGCTATAAGTGCAATACGACGTTTGATTTACTGTTTGAACATTGACGAATTTTTCCATGCTCTAGTTAAAAAAACACGGAGGGTTGGTTGTATGAAACTCAAAACAAATGGTGGTCGTGGCCGCTTACGTAATCTTTCCATTGGGGTCGGTTTCGTTTTTCTGGTCTGTTGGCCCATCAGTGGTGCCCTGGCTAGTGATATGGAGCCGAATTCTGGTTCACCGCTCGTTCATCACTATTTTTCAAAAGGCGCGCACAAGCACGACGCGGAATGGGGATACACGGGTACGCAGGGCCCAGAGTTTTGGGGAACCCTTAGCCCCAAGTACCATCTGGCCAAGGATGGTAACCAGCAATCGCCCATCGATATCCAAACCAAGAAAGCCATTGCTGAATCGCTCCCTCCCTTGAAATTCAATTACCGCAAGGAGCCTATTTCAGCAATCAACAACGGACATTCCATTCAACACAATGAACAACCCGGGAGTTTTCTCCATGTGGGTGACCACAGGTATTCTTTAGAGCAATATCATGTTCATGTGCCCAGCGAACATACGATTGATGGGAAGCATGCCGATATGGAAATTCATTTCGTCCACAAATCGTCGTCCGGAAAGGTCGCGGTAGTAGCCGTGATGGCCTATGCGGATTCAAAAGAGCCTGTTGATGTTCCTGTATATAAAGAATTGCCCAAACAGGTGGGAGAAAGTATCGTGATCAACCAGGCCACAAGGAATCCTGTAGACTTCATCCCGAAAGACCATAGCTATTTACGGTATATGGGTTCGTTCACGACTCCCCCCTGTACCGAAGGGATTCGGTGGATCATGATGAAAACTCCCATCTCCATCACGCCTGCGGTGCTCGCCAAGGTAAAAGAAATCGTCGGGGGAAACAATCGACCGGTGCAAAAGCTGAATGATCGGCAGGTGTTCGTGACCTCAGCAACGCACAAAACCCACTGAGCAAGCTGCCTGGGTCAATGTAGTTGAGACCGCAAAGCAGGCGATTTCGTAATTGTTTCTCGTTCAATCCCTAATCCTTGGTCACCCACCTAGGACCACGAGAGGGGCACGAATTCGTGTCCCTCTTGTTAACCTGCCGCCACCTGATGCAGGCGGTGAATGATCGGCTCTTACGCACGCAGGCGTTTGAGATTTGGCAGGATGTAGTGTGCCCATAGCGGATTGAGGGCAACTGTTCCATTGTGCGTGCAGCTGGGTAAGTTGACAATGCCCACAAGTTCCCCCCCTGTACGGCCTACTAATTAGCTCAACGACTTAAGTCGTTCACGCCAAGACCCTAATCGAGGAAAAACCTGGTTTAAGTCTGTCTTTGGAATTTGGGCTGGACGTTTTTCTTCTTTGATCTTAATGCAACCGAATACGGTATTCTGTTACATGGCCTAGTATAAGACGGCATTGAAAAATGAGCAGCCACACGAGGTCGATCCAGTGATGCAATTCGTTACACTCCATCTCCATAGGGTAGGATAAAGTGTTGCGTTGATCAATTGAACTCACCACTCAAAGCGGACATTCCCATAGGCGGCACACTCTACAGCAGGGGCAAAGATATGATGTGTGAGCAACCCATCGAAATCATTTCACATATCAAAACAGGTAAGGAGTAAATTGATGTAGACCGTTATTCTTATTGGTGCTCAAGGAAAAATAGGAAAAGCAGCTCACACTGGATTGAGTAAACATAAGATTATCTCAGCCAGTCGTTCAGGCATCGACTGTGACTATACCATTGATATTACAAGTGAAGAATCCATCCGAGCTTTATATAAGCAAGTCGGAGCTTTTGACGCCGTTGTGAATGCTGTCGGCTTCTGTGAGTATGCGAATTTTGTCGAGATGACGGAAGAGCAGTGGCTAACCACAATCTTGAACAAGATGATGGGGCAAATCAATCTGGTCCGCATCGGTCAAGAGTATATAGCTGACAACGGCTCCTTTACCCTCATTTCGGGCATCTTTAATGTCAAACCCATCCCGCTTTCAATCGCGGATGCCACGACGAGCGGAGCGATTGATACCTTTGTTAAATGCGTGGCCTATGAAATGCCAAGAGGTATTCGCGTCAATGCAATCAACCCAACTGTGTTGGAAGAAGCCTGGGAAGTGTATGGTGACATGATGCCTGGCTTCCAACCAGTTCCTGGTCGATTAGTCGGTAAAGCCTTCGAACGGTCTGTTGATGGATTCCTCACTGGCCAAGTGCTGTTTGTCGATGCTTGATTGCCAAGTTTTTCTCGTCACCGTATTCACAAAGAGGGGATTTTAAGTATCCAGCAAAGGTGGGTTGCGTGTTGATGCGACCAGTTGAACTCACCGCCGAAAGCAGGCATACAGTTGACTATAAGAAAAAGGGGCTGATCCCAAACGGCAACTGGGGGTCCTCCTGATTTAACAGGTGAGGGGCTATTACTTTTGACGGCGGCATTTTCCGTTAGATAGCTATCAATGGAAATCGTTGAATGACGAGTTTCAGGAACTGCTGGCATTGAAAAATCAGGTCCTCCGTAATCACCATTATTTTACTTGTCTCCCTGGGCCGTTCAAGAACCCCGTATAGCCCCTGAGCCGTGGGATGCAGTTTAATGGCCCCTCCAACCAGGGTTTTTATTTGGTCACAAATGGGCGATAAGCCGGCAGCCCGTCATTCTCCAAAATTTTTAACTGATTTTGAAACCACGCTTGCGCTACAGGCATAATCTGGGCCGCTACCTGATGCAGGCGGTCAATTATCGGCAAGGCGGTTCAGGTTTGGTGAGAGGCGGTCAGCGTGTACGAGGCCATGGCATTGTGCGGGGAGTGAAGCTAATTTCATATGCAGCCCATTAATTCGACAATACCCTTTTCTCACATGTCGATGTCGTAATTTATCTCAACAGAGATGGCCTGATTGAGGACCATACAGCATAACTTGAGAATGGTAGAAGATGGTCTCATGGGATCCTTGTCTCATGTGGCTAAGATTGTAGGGTGGAGAGGTATTGGAGAAAGGGGTATTTTGGTAGTATCATCAGCGATCAGCTTCCTGATCATGGGCTCATATTCTATGCCCAACATCTATGGGCAAGTGTAGGAGTGCTGCCAAGGAAAAGAACCTATCACCTATCAAAGGAACGACAAGAGGAGGGGAGGGGAAAGATGAATCGTCTTGAGGTCCATATTTTTGCTGAACTTCAATCTCTCAAAGAGAATCTCAAAAAGCGGAAGCTTGCTTTGGAAGAACGAATAGAAATTGAAGATTCCATACAACATTTGAATTTGCCAGGATTAATGGCCTTTTTGGCTCTCGGAAAAAATGGTAAGCCAAGACCGAAAAAGCCAGTAACGGGCAAAGAAGGGGTTCAGGCACAACTCTTTGAGCAAGGAGTATGGTCGGAGAAGGACATCGGAGCTCTCATAAACAAGATAACCAAACAAAGGGGCGTGCCCAACCGCGAGCAGGTACAACACGTTCGAGAACTG
>JAJDBR010000186.1 GCA_029261275.1 Nitrospirales bacterium | reverse complement strand
GCAGCTGGCACACAAGACCTTTCAGAAATTCATGGTAATATTTGGAAAGTTCGATGTACCCAATGCCACCAGGTTAACGTGAACCATGACGTGCCGTTACTTTACCCCCCCAGTTGTGAGGATTGCGGAGGACTACTGAGGCCACACATTGTCTGGTTTGGAGAATCACTGGCTGCCAAAGACCTAGAACAGAGTTACGCGGCATTACAACGTTGTGACATACTTTTGATTATTGGGACATCCGGGGTCGTCTACCCCGCAGCCTCATTTGCTCCTGTGGCTAAAGAACATGGGGGCTTCGTGGTCGAAATGAATTTAGATGTGACCCCCAACACATCAGTGGTCGATGTGTCTTTTCAGGGCCGAGCTAAAGAGTTAGTCCCACTTCTGCTCTAATATCATGCGACACAGGCCTTTTCTTGACTCGCTTTGTAAGGGTTTGTTACGTTTTTTTGTTTAGGGATTCTCAGTACTTATGCTGGAGGAGCCAATGCAATTAACGATAAATGGTAAAGTAGAAAACCTAAATGTTTCTACGGTTATTGATGTCCTCAAAGCTAAGGATATTGACCCACAATTGGTCGCCGTCGAAGTCAATACTCAGATGATCGATCAGGAAAATCTGGGAACGACCTCTCTTCAGGAAGATGATAAGTTGGAATTTTTGTTTTTTATGGGCGGTGGTGCGTGAATCCACAATTACTGCACGGCATCACGGAAGGCATTGGCGGCACCCCACTCGTTCGGTTGAATCGTCTCTCTCCACGCGAGGGAGCCACCATTTATGGGAAAGCCGAATTTTACAATCCTGGTGGGAGTGTAAAAGACCGGATTTGTCTGAATATGATTGATGAGGCTGAGAAGCAGGGCCTCCTCAAACCCGGCAGTACTATAGTCGAACCTACCAGTGGCAATACCGGCATTGGATTAGCCTTGGTCTCTGCAGTCCGTGGGTATAAACTCATTCTCGTCATGCCCGAAGGCATGAGCCTGGAGCGAGCGAGCCTGCTTTCATCCTATGGTGCCCAATTGGTGCTAACCCCAGCAAGGGAAGGAATGCGTGGTTCCATTAAAGAAGCTGAAAGTATTTTAGAGCAGAACCCTGAATACTTCATGCCTAACCAATTTTCAAACCCAGCGAATCCTGCCATGCATAGAAAAACGACCGCCGTAGAAATTTGGGACGCGCTTGAGGGCAAGGTCGATGCGTTGGTTGCCGCCGTAGGAACCGGCGGTACAATTACTGGCTGCGGGGAAGTCTTTAAGGAGAAAAACCCCAACGTGAAAATCGTGGCGGTTGAACCCGCCGGCTCGCCGGTCTTATCTGGAGGAGAAGCTGGTCCGCATAAAATTCAAGGGATTGGAGCAGGCTTTGTCCCAGAGGTCTTAAACCGATCATTACTTGATCAAATTATGACCGTCACGGACGAGGAAGCCTATCAGACCACAAAACAGCTCGCAAAGAAAGAAGGACTTTTAGTAGGGATCTCCGCAGGCGCAAATGTCTTTGCGGCGCAGAAAATTGCTGAATTGTTAGGACCAGAAAAAAATGTCGTGACGATTCTCTGCGACACTGGCGAACGCTATCTTAGCATTGAAAAATACTTCAATATTTAATCGTCCTCTCTCAACAACTGAACAGCTATGAGCTTTACTGAAGATCAAATTACGCGTTATAGCCGCCATATACTCTTGCCGGAGATGGGCGGCAAAGGCCAAAAGAAACTCTCACAAGCCAAAGTCTTTGTCGTGGGTGCAGGAGGCTTGGGTTGCCCTGTCGCCTATTACTTAGGAGCCGCTGGGATCGGCACTATTGGATTAATCGATAGTGATGTCGTCGACCTTTCTAATCTTCAACGGCAGATCCTACACCATACTCCTGACGTCGGTCGTTCTAAGACCCAGTCGGCCAAAGAGAAAATTCAAGCATTAAACCCTGAGGTGCAGGTCACCACCTATGAGGAGCGACTGACGGCTCACAATGCCCGAGACATCATCAGTCAATATGATGTCGTGATTGATGGCGTGGATAATTTTCCAGCTAAGTTTTTGATCAACGATGCCTGCTATATGGAAAACAAACCGCTGGTCCATGGCGGCATTCTCCGGTTTGAAGGACGGGTCATGACCATTGTACCGAATGAATCGGCATGCTACCGCTGCATTTTCAAGAATCCGCCGCCACCTGGGGTCGTACCTAGTTGTCAGGAAGCGGGGATTATCGGAGTGGTCGCTGGTATTATTGGGACCATTCAAGCGACCGAAGCGATAAAGCTCATTCTGAAGGTTGGCCAACCGTTGACAGATCGGCTCTTGGATTTCGATGCGCGGACCACAACCTTTCGAGAAATACGCGTAAGACGGAATCCTTCGTGTACGCTCTGTGGCCCTGAAGCATCATTGACAGAACTCATTGATTATGACGAACCAGAGGCCTGTGCCCTTTAATTTCATCTATTCATACGGAGCCATACGACCATCTCTGTAGTGTCGAAGACGAGGTTTCTATCATGACAAAGAAAATGCAATCACTCGTGTGCCGAGAATGTGGGAAGGAGTATCCCACGCAAGATATCCATGTGTGTGAACTGTGCTTTGGACCGCTGGAAGTGAAATATGACTATGCGGCCATTAAAAAAGACATCACACGGGAAAAGATCCTGGCGAGCCCGAAAAGCCTCTGGCGCTATGTCGACCTGCTACCCGTCGAGGGCACCAATTTCATTGGCAAAAACGCGGGTTTCACCCCATTAATTCATGCGAAAAACTTGGGCGCGTTTTTAGGCCTCGACAATTTGTATATTAAAAACGATTGCGTGAATCATCCGACCCTTTCATTTAAAGATCGCGTTGTGGCCATCGCCCTCACCCGCGCACGCGAATTAGGCTTTGAAACCGTGGCTTGTGCCTCCACAGGCAATTTAGCAAATTCGGTATCAGCCCATGCCGCTTCGGCAGGCATGAAATGTTATGTGTTTATTCCTGGGGACCTTGAAGCAGCCAAAGTATTAGGCAATCTCATCTATCGCCCAAATGTCATTGAAATTGAAGGCAACTATGATGACGTGAATCGACTATGCAGCGAGATCGCCGGAGAGCGTCATTGGGCTTTTGTGAACATCAACATTCGCCCCTATTATGCGGAAGGGTCAAAAACATTGGCCTTTGAAACTGCCGAGCAATTAGGTTGGCGGGCGCCTGACCAAGTGGTCGTGCCGATGGCTTCCGGATCGTTGCTGACAAAAATCTGGAAAGGGCTCAAAGAGTTTGAAAAAGTTGGCATTCTTAATTCTGTTTCGACCAAAATCAATGGCGCGCAAGCCGAAGGATGCTCGCCTATTGCGACGGCCTATCGAAATGGCCGCGATTTTTTCAAGCCCGTGAAACCGAATACCATCGCCAAGTCACTTGCAATTGGGAATCCAGCTGATGGCTATTATGCGCTCAAAACGGTGGCAGAAAGCCATGGCGCCATGGATGCCGTCACCGATGATGAAATCGTCGAGGGCATCAAACTCCTCGCCCAAACGGAAGGCATTTTTGCCGAAACCGCTGGAGGCGTGACGATTGGAGTGTTACAAAAACTGGTGAAACAGGGATTAATACGAAAAGACGAAGTCACGGTCGCCTATATCACAGGCAATGGCCTCAAAACACAAGAAGCGGTCGTAGACTCAGTAGGACGGCCTACCCGCATTCAACCCAGTCTTAAGCATTTTACTCAGACCTTTGGCATTGAGGAGTCAACATGATTAAGGTACGTATCCCCACTCCCCTTCGACCGATGACCGGTGGGAAAAACGAAGTGGACATTGCTGGCAATTCCGTTGCAGAAATTATTGAGAATTTAGGATCAGCCCACCCTGGCATTAAAGAACGCATTTGCGACGAACAGGGAGAAGTGCGGCGATTTATCAATATCTATGTCAACGAAGAAGACATTCGGTTTTTGACTGGCAAAGAAACGCCCTTAAAAGAAGGCGATGAAATGTCCATTATTCCCGCCATTGCAGGAGGCAGCTAAATGGCCAAACTTCGTTTCCATATTCGCTATCCGGAAGAAAAGATTCCTGAACCAATTCTCTATGAAATTGGCCAAGAGTATAAGGTCATTCCCAGTAT
>JAJDBR010000185.1 GCA_029261275.1 Nitrospirales bacterium | reverse complement strand
AAGGAATATCAACACAAACGGCAGGAAATTTTGCAGGAACTGTAATTCGATGAATCGTGAAGCACGAGGGGAATTAACGCCTTACGCTTTACCCGTCAGTGGTAGCTTTCCGCATCGGAAGGAAATTTTCCACATTCCACTTCTTCTTTATATCGTGTCAGTGCTTGTAATGCATCGGCTTTCAAATAGGCATAGGGTTTCACAAACTTTGGGACAAAGTCATCAAACAATCCTAAAACATCGTACAGCACAAGTACTTGTCCGTCGCAGCCCTTCCCTGCTCCAATCCCGATGGTAGGAATCTTGAGTTCCTCAGTAATCGTCTTGGCCAAGACGCTCGGTACACATTCGAGCACGACCCCACAGGCTCCTGCCGTTTCAAGCGCTTTCGCTTCATGCAAAATTTTATCAGCTTCCGCCTGCTCTTTCCCTCTGACTTTATAACCTCCGGATTGATTCACCGATTGTGGTGTCATGCCCAGATGACCCATGACCGGAATGCCAAAACCCGTCATGGCTTCAACGCGATCAAGAACTGGAAGACCTCCTTCTATTTTGACTGCAGCCGCACCTGCTTGAAGAAATCTCCCAGCATTTTTTACCGATTCTTCCACACTTACTTGATACGACAAAAACGGCATATCACCAATCACCAAGGCCCGTTGGGCAGCCTGCGAGACCATACGAGTATGATAGAGCATTTCTTCCATGGTCACTGATAAGGTGTTCGACTTTCCTTGCACAACCATGCCAAGTGAATCCCCCACCAAAATTATTTCCAGTCCTGCTTGCTCCACAATTTTCGTAAATAGCGCATCATACGCCGTAACAACAGTTATTTTTTTGCCTTCTTTTTTATACTGTTGAAATTCTGGAATAGTCAGATGACTCATCGTACGTCCATCTCAAAATGGGGCTATTGCTCGGCAAACCGTTTGGCCGACTCCAGCGTATTTTGAAGAAGCATGGCAATCGTCATAGGTCCAACTCCACCAGGGACGGGCGTGAGCCAGCCAGCTCGTTCTTTCACACGATCAAAGTCCACATCCCCGGCAAGCTTCCCATTGTCCAGTCGATTAATACCCACATCAATCACCACCGCTCTTTCTTTGACCATATCCGCTTTGACAAAGAACGGTTTGCCAATCGCGGCAATCACAATATCCGCCTCACGGACGACGGAAGGAAGATCTTTTGTTCGCGAATGACAGATGGTGACTGTGGCATGTCTATGGAGCAGCAACATTGCCACTGGTTTTCCCACAATATTACTGCGGCCAATGACCACCGCTTGTTTTCCTGAAATGTCGAGCCCCGTGGAATCAATCATATGAATCACGCCCTTCGGCGTGCAGGGCACAAACACTGGATCGCCCTCCACCAATCTACCCACATTGACGGGATGAAAACCATCGGCATCTTTCTCAGGAGAGACGGCTTGTAAAATCGCCTTACTTTCAATATGAGCGGGCAAGGGCAACTGAACCAAAATCCCATGAATTTTTGGATCAGCATTGAGCTGGGCAATCAGAGCTAATAAGGTGTCTTGTGTTGTCGAAGCTGGCAGGAGATGTTCTTCCGGGTACAGGCCGGCTTTTTCGCAGGCAATTTTCTTATTTCTGACATACACGGCCGAAGCTGGATCATCCCCGACCAACACTGCAGCCAGGCCAGGCTTTATACCAGTAGTTTTTTCAAGCAGACTCACTTCTTGTGCGATGCCCTCTCTCAGCTTAAGTGCCAGGGATTTTCCATCAATCATTTGTGCAGACACGTGTTTCCCTTTTTGTTGTTATTCAAGGACTTTCAACAAGACTGAAATAGGTAATGGTCGGATGATCCACGATATCAGGCACTGAAAAACTTCGTCAACGCAACGCAAGCCAACCCTTTTCTTGACACCTCCAGAAACCCTCACTTACCATGCCCTGCACCAACTAATGTGCACACATGCTGTTTGGCAAAACACTTCCCAACTCTCACCTAAACCGTAAAGACGGAGTGAATCAATTCAATGACTGATGATGTGCAGCCTGAAAGCGTCTGTGCCCGTCTCATCCAGGAAATGCGTAGTCTTCAGCTATCCACCGTAGGGCCAGACAGTCTACCGCATTGCGGATATACGCCTTATTTATACCGAGATCCTAACAGCTTTTACATCTTTGTCAGTCAACTGGCAGCGCATACACGTCATCTCCTGGAAAACGGGACTGTCGCAATTATGATCATCGCGGACGAACAATCTTCGTCAGAGATTTTCGCCAGACCCAGGGTCAGTTACCAATGTGATGCCAAAAAGATCGCACCCGACAATCATGATTACACATTAGTGCTGGACGAATATCAACAACGACATGGCAAGATGGCCGCATTGTTACGTCAACTACCCGACTTTGTCCTGTTTCAGCTGAATCCGATAAGTGGCCAGTTTGTGATGGGATTTGGCAAAGCCTACGCACTCACTGGAGATGATCTGTTGGTATTTGAACATACCCGCACCGGATAGCTTATTTTGATCGCTACCTGCGTAATAAATGAAACATATTATGCCCCTGTCATTTCTCTCTAATCATCAACATCCTGGCTTTCGACTCCCCCCAAATCTTATGAAGGCTCCACTCTCCGCCATGAGGATCACTCTATTGACAATTCTTGTGATTTTTCTCTTGGGGATACCTCATGTGCTGGCCTATGAAATCGCCAACCTTCAGTTTCCACAAAATATCATCGCCGACAACGGACAGATCTATTACATTGCCAACGCCAATGGTGATCCTGGTACTCGTGAGAATAAAGGGTTTATTAGTACGGCCGATAAGGATGGAAAGATCACGGCACTCAACTTTATCCAAGGCGGCCATAAAGCAGTCACTCTTCACTCCCCCAAAGAAATGGCTATTATCGGGGCCACGTTATATGTCGCCGACCTCGATGTCGTTCGCGGGTTTGATAAAACAACGGGGCACCCTCTCCATACGATTCCCTTTTCACAATTTCATGCTCATTCCCTGACGGGTCTGACTGCGGATTCGCATGGAATGTTGTATGTCTCCGATGCGGACACCAACACTATTTTTAGAATCAATCCCAACAAGGAACATACCATCACTCAATTTATCCAGGATGCCAAGTTATCACATCCTCATGGGTTGGCGGTTCATCCGCGGAATGGTCATTTAGTGGGCGTGGGGTGGGATGACGGAAAAGTTTTTGAAATTGATGACAAAGGCATTCTTCATGAATTGTTTGTCAGTTCATTTTTTTCTGGTGGATTTCACAACCTCGACGGCATTGACTTTGACCGTTATGGAATCATGTATATCTCTGACCTGACGGCCGGAAAAGTTTGGCGAATTCGCGCGAATTTGCAAAAAGAAGCCATTGCCGAGTTCCTGCTTTCTCCTTCAGGGATTGGTGTAGATCGAGTCAATCATCTGATTCTTGTTCCCTATCTCTATGCGAAGGGCGCTGAAATCAACGGTCTGGAACGCCCCTCCAACGATACGCCCAACAAAAAGAAACGCAGCTTTTCCGATTATGGGCTCGACTTTTCCAAGAAAGATAAGACGAATGAGTAAATGTGTGCATTGTCAGCAACGCAAGGGGAAACGATCATGTCCAGCATTAAATGGCATGATTTGCAGTCAATGCTGTGGAGAACATCGGATCACGACAATTTCCTGTCCAGCGTCATGCGTGTTCTTAGAGGTCAATGACGACTATCAGCAAAAACGGGCGGGCGGGCGGTTTGAATTGGAGCGACGCACCTTTTATCGAGAACTCTTAGATTATGGTGGAGAACGGGCAACAGAAATTTTCTATGTATTTGAAGCCTTGGCCTTTCGATACTTTCAAGACCGCCGTGATGCCCAAGATATCGAAGCTCTGGAAGGCATCCAAAGTCTTCGACGAAGTTTTAGTTTGATTCAGATCCCCGAAACAGGGATGCCAGCATTTGGAGAAGAGTTACGGAAAGAGTTTAAAGTATTTGGTGAACGCCAAAAATTAGAGCCAACGATGGTCACAGAAGTGTTAGATCGTGCTCAAGCGTTTATTCAAGGTTTTTCGGGGACTGGTTTGCGATCCAATCGATTTTTACATGGATTATTAGGATATGTCCGAGAACGCCATCCCGATGTCGCTGAACAATTGGCACGTCAGACAGGAGCGGGTGGACGGATTGTCATACCCAGTGGATTTGATTACCTACCTGAACCAGTTTCTCCTAACCCATCCTCATCCTAAACTCCAGTTTATTTCTTGACCTCTTAGGCATCCACTTATTCGACCACTTCAACTGTCATCTCAATCCGTTCTACGGGATTGTCGCGCAAATCCCGCGGCTGACTCACAATCGTATCAGCTATCTCAACCCCTTGGATTATTTCTCCAAACACCGTGTATTGGCCATCCAAATGCGGCGCCTTATCCACCATGATAAAAAATTGAGAACCTGCACTGTTAGGATCTGCGGTTCGGGCGGCAGAGAGAATGCCTTTTTCATGAACAACTTTGCTGAATTCTGCAGGAAGGGTATAGCCTGGGCCACCTGTCCCAAATTTATTCCGATTCGCCGGATCTTTGGTCAACGGGTCTCCACCTTGAATCATAAACCCAGGAATAATCCGATGGAAGATGGTGCCATTATAAAATCCAGATTTCGCTAATTTGAGGAAACTTTCCACATGTTTCGGCGCTAAATCTTGGAATAAGACAATTTTCATTTCACCAAATTTAGTCTTTAAGATCACATGAGGTGCGTGCTTGTCAGTTGGTGGTTCTTCCGCCCACGTCACTCCACCCACAAATAGATTCAACATGGCCAAAACACCGAGTGCCACAATTCCTCGTCGAACAATTTTTACCCATGTACCTGACAAAACGTTCATCATAACTCCTCCATTACTTTTCACATGAATTTCCTATTGTATCAGTACCACCTCGACTCACTTGGGCGAAGGCTTGCTCCGCCGCACATTGCTCGGCTTCTTTTTTAGTGCTTCCCTCGCCCCGTCCCATGACCTGCCCACGAATTTCTACGGTCATGCTAAATACCTTTTGATGATCTGGGCCGGACTCTCCAATTAAACAATAGCGCGGACTTGCTCCTTCATTTTTATGCACCCATTCTTGCAGGCGGCTTTTCCAATCTCCTCCGATAGATAACTCAGGTCGATCTTGCAAGTCAGAAAATTCTTTTGCTAGAGCTCTGTGGATAAACGTACGAGCTGCCCCCAAACCACTATCCAGGTACACGGCTCCAATAAGGGCCTCGAGGGCATTGGCCAACAAGGAATGTTTCTCTCGCCCTGATGATGCTTCTTCTCCCCTACCAAGCCGCAACCATTGTCCAAGTGTCAGTCGTCCGGCAGCTTTCGCCAGCGTGACTCGGCTGATCAAGCCAGCTTTCAACTTAGACAATTCGCCCTCCGTAAAGGTGGGGAAAATAGCCACAAGACTTTCACTGATCACTAGGCCCAAAATAGCATCTCCCAAAAATTCCAACCGTTCATTATGCTTGACTGTCGCATGTTCTTGTGATGGCGAAAACGATCGATGCGTCAGAGCCTCAAGAAGCAGATCTTCTTGTGTGAAAACATAGCCGAGTGTGCGTTGGACATCGTGAATCTGAAACACTACCCATTACCATCTAGCTATTCGAAAATTAAAATTTCCTGGGTCCTCTCTCCAAAAAACTCCTCATTATAACATATCGCATGACCATGCTAATGAGACAGAGTGGCGGGAAAAGGAGGAGAAGAACCCGTTTGAAAAAGCTACGGTTTTTTTTTGTTTTACGCCTCTTGCCATCGACGAAAAACGAGGCAGGCATTCACCCCACCAAATCCGAATGCATTGGATATGGCGACATCAATAGAACAGGTACGAGATTGGTTGGGCACATAATCTAGGTCACATTCAGGATCGGGATCATCTAAATTAATCGTCGGAGGAATGATCCCTTGTTGCAACGCTAAAATGGAGAAGACCGCTTCAATTCCACCTGCAGCTCCGAGTAAATGTCCCGTCATGGACTTGGTGGAGCTTACCGGAATGGAATGGGCTTGCTCCCCAAATACCTCTTTGATAACTTGTGTTTCCACCCGATCAGCCTTTGTGGATGTCCCGTGAGCATTGATATAACCAACCGATGCTTTGGAAACTCCCCCATCCTTAATCGCATTCTCCATACACTTCACCGCCCCCGCACCATCCTCAGACGGAGCCGTGATATGAAACGCATCGCTGTTCATCGCATAGCCCATGATTTCTGCATGAATACGGGCACCGCGAGCACGAGCATGCTCCAGTTCTTCGATCACGAGCACCCCTGAACCTTCTCCAATGACGAAGCCATCGCGATCTTTATCAAACGGTCGACTAGCTCTTTCTGGTTCATCATTTCGCCGGGACAAGGCCTTCGCGGCTGCAAAACCTGCGACAGCTGTTGGGCAAATAGTCGACTCCGTCCCGCCGACAATCATCACATCGGCTTCTCCCCGCTGAATGAGACGAAACCCATCCCCTATACAATGATTCCCCGTGGCACAAGCGGTCACGGTACAAGCATTAGGCCCTTTTGCTCCAAATCGAATGGCCACTTGTCCTGAAGCCAGATTGATGATGACCATTGGAATAAAAAACGGGGAAACGCGGTCCGGGCCACGTTCTAATAAAATTTTGTGGTAATGCTCAATAGCAGGAAGTCCGCCAATTCCTGCCCCAACATACACGCCCACTCGCTCGGCATTGTGAGAATCCACGACCAACTTGGCATCATCAACCGCCTCTTGGCTCGCAGCCACGGCAAAATGGATAAAGGTATCCATTTTTTTGATTTCTTTCTTTTCAAAAAAGTTGGCAGGATTGAAATTTTTGACTTCTCCAGCTATGCGTACGGAGTACTGACTGGCATCAAACCGTGAGATAGCACCAATACCTGATTCACCTTTACAGAGCTTTTCCCACGTCTTAGAGACACCAATAGCTAAAGGGGTGACGAGGCCCATCCCGGTCACAACAACTCGACGAGGTATCCACTCACTCATTCCACGGATCCTACCTATTTATGAGAGGAGAAAATCAGACTTTTTCCTTAATAAAGTCCACCGCCGAGGCAACAGTTTGAATTTTTTCCGCATCTTCATCCGGAATTTCAATTTCAAATTCTTCCTCAAGGGCCATAACTAATTCCACGGTATCTAAAGAATCAGCCCCGAGGTCCTCCACAAACTTGGCCTCCGGAACGACATCATCTTCTTCAACCCCTAATTGTTCTGCAATAATTTTTTTAATTCGTTCTTCTACAGCCATCGCTGGCACCTCCTCCTTGCAATGTTTATTCAGTCGGCAAACCCCATAACCTATCGTCTACGCCATATGCATTCCACCATTCACGTGCAAAACATGGCCCGTGATATATCCCGCTTTCTCTGAGCACAAAAAACTCACTGCATCGGCAACATCAGACGCTTGTCCCAACCGATTTAAAGGAATCTGATTTAACAAGGCCTCCTTCGTGTCAGCGGAAAGGTTTTGAGTCATCGCCGTGTCAATGAATCCAGGGGCAACTGCATTGACGGTAATATTGCGGCTGGCATATTCCCGCGAAACAGTTTTAGTGAGACCGATAACGGCCGCCTTGGAAGCCGCATAATTGGCTTGTCCAATATTCCCTATAGCCCCAACAATGGAAGCAATATTCACAATGCGTCCATTCCGCTGTCGGCTCATGGTCGGCAACACGGCTTTCACGCAAAAAAATGTCCCCGTCAAATTCACTTGCAAGACCGAATGCCAATCTTCTTCCTTCATGCGGAGCAACAACCCATCCCGAGTAATTCCTGCATTATTCACCAAAATATCTATTCGTTCCCATTCTTTGTGCACTCGATCAATCAGACTCTTGACTTGGTCCCAGTCTCCAACATTAACCGAAACGGCCATGGCCCTCCTACCTAATTGCTTCACACGGGCAACGGTTTCTTCGCATCGATTCGCATTCAAATCAGCTACAACGACATCGGCACCTTCTTGGGCTAACGTCGTAGCAATCGCCTGGCCAATACCTTGTGCACTTCCGGTCACGACGGCAATTTTCCCTGTCAATGACATTACCATCCTTTCGATAGAAGGTAAAACGCGGGAATATTATGCCACATGGGCAAGGACATGTTCATAGGATTCTTGATCAAAAATATTCCATGTCTCTGCCTCTGGCACGATACGTTTCACCAACCCCGTCAAGACCTTACCAGGACCGATTTCAATAAAGTTGGTAATTCCCATTGCCCACATCATCTGAATCGTCTCCTGCCAACGGACCGAGGATGGCAGTTGTCGAACTAAGGATACCTTGACCTCATCGGCTGAGAGTAGGGCTTTGGCATCCACGTTGTTGATCAAAGGTACCTTTAAATCAGACCATTCCAATCTATCAATATCTTTTTTTAAGCGATCCGCCGCAATTTGCATTAAGGGTGTATGGACTGGAACACTGACCGGCAAAGCTTTCACGCGTTTAGCACCACGAGTCTTGGCTAATTCCAACGCTCGTTCTACCGCAACCTTCTCTCCAGCAATCACTGTCTGGCCTGGAGAATTCAAATTCGCCGGAGCCACGATACCCAATTTTCCTGCCTCTTTACAAACCGCAAAAACCTCTGCCTCGGAAAGGCCTAAGATCGCAGCCACTAATCCACTTCCAGGACTCACAGCCTCTGCCATATATTTTCCTCGCTTTTGAACCAGGCCAACAGCTTCGGAAAACCCAATCGCACCGGCTGCCACAAGAGCCGTAAATTCCCCCAAACTATGACCAGCCACTGCAGCCGGAATTAATGGCCCATTTTGTACAAGCTGCAAAGCAGCTAGACTTGTCACGAGTAAGGCAGGTTGCGTATATTCCGTTTGATTGAGCTGCTCCGCTGGTCCCTCAAAACACAAGGCCCCCACATCATACCCCAAGACTTTTTCGGCGTCTTGATACAGCGCAGAAATAGTTGGATTGGTCTCATACAAAACTTTCCCCATTCCAACCGATTGTGAGCCCTGTCCAGGGAATATAAACCCAATAGTCGATTTCACGTCATTCGTTCACTGTCTTAGGAAACAAAAACTGATATGTTCATAGATCAAGAAACACACTATCTTTTGAACGACTAATCCACAATAAATTCGCCCCCATCAACACAAATCACATTTCCAGTGATCCAATGCGCTTTGGGATGACACAAGAGACCTAAGGCATCGGCCACATCCTGTGTGGTCGTTAAACGGTTGGACGGATTTTTCCGTTTGGCCATGGCAATCATTTCTTCAGAACCAGGAATTTTCCGTAAAGCTGGAGTATCCGTGACGCCTGCCATAAGAGAATTGACGGTAATGCCTAACGGGGCCAACTCCAAAGCCAGTTGTCGTGTGTGAGATTCTAGGGCTGATTTGGCAGCTGAAACTGCCCCATAGGTTTTCCACACCCGAGCCCCACCTGCACTAGTCATTGAAAAGATTCGACCTCCTGAGCCCAACAACTTGTCCCTCACCAAATCTTGGGTCCAATAGACAAGGGAATGAGCCATCACATCTGCTGTCATGTCCATTTGAGCTTTATTAATGCCTTCGGCTAAAGATTCGGCAATATAGGGCTTTAAGGTTCCAAAGGCTAATGAATGCAATAGGACTCGAACATTGACGGGATTCCCCGATTCTTCTCCCCGAAGCTTTACGGCCTTTAAAATATCTGCTCGTTTTTCTGGATCGGCCGCATTTGCGTTAAAAAATAACACCTCACGCCCTAGCTCACGAATTTGTGTCGTAATACGTTCTGCATTTGGTAGGGTTGATTTTCGATCCAAATGCACCCCGATGATATTGAAACCTAAATTCGCTAACTCTAACGCCGCAGCTTCCCCAAATCCGCTTGACGCCCCAAGAATTAAGGCCCAGTCTCCTGCACCGCATTTCATGTCAGACATAATCTCCCCTTTTCTCTGATTCCATTACGAAGGAACCCTCTCTTTTCACTTTGAGCACATCATCCACCACCAAGAGTCATAGCCGCCTATTTTAACATCTGCTTATTTGTCAGGCCGTCAACTTACCAACGCACCAACGCAGACGCCCAAGTCAGACCGGCCCCGAAGGCTGCTAACAAAACCAAATGACCTTTTTGAATTCTCTTGCTCTGAACGGCTTCATCTAAGGCCAAGGGGATAGATGCGGCAGAGGTATTACCAAACTTGTCCAAATTTATCATCAATTTTTCTTGAGCTAAACCCAAACGCTGACTCACAGCCTTCAAGATTCGCATATTCGCCTGATGGGGAATAAACAAATCAATATCACCCATGATTACTCCATTGGCTTTTACAGCTTCTTGAGCCGCTTCTTCCATGGATTTGACAGCAATTTTAAACGTTTCATTTCCTTTCATGTGTATATAACACCGTTTATTGTCCAATACTTCCCTTGAAGCCGGCTCTTTGGACCCGCCTCCAGGCACATGAATCATTTCAGACAATCGCCCATTGGCATGCAAATGCGTAGAAAGAACCCCAGAATCTGGAGAACCTAGTCCCAAAACCACCGCTCCAGCTCCGTCACCAAATAACACGCAGGTATTGCGATCCGTCCAATTGGTAATGGCCGACATCACTTCTGCACCAATAACGAGCACATACCGCATCCCGGTTTTGACATAGGCATCGGCAATGGACAAGGCATAGACAAACCCGCAACATGCTGCAGAGATGTCACAAGCGGCAGCTTTCGTCGCTCCTAATCGATGCTGAAGAAGGCAAGCGGTGGAAGGAAGAGAAGTATCTCCTGTACAGGTTGCCAGGAGTATCAGATCAATATCGCTCGCCTTCACATTAGCACTAAGAAGTGCGCGCTGGGCAGCTTCTAGAGCCAAATCCGAACAGGCTTGTCCAGATTCGACCAGACGACGCTCACGGATACCCGTCCGCTCCACTATCCAAGTATCGGATGTCTCCACCATCCGCTCCAAGTCGGCATTGGTCAACACATGTTCTGGCACATAACTGCCTGTCCCAAGTATGGCACTATTCATGTATTTTCATATAAGCGTTTTGGATTCTGTTGTCACAGGGATGACGCCCTCCGAAATGTCATCTCGAATAGCCTCAATCAAGCCACCTTTTGCCAAGGAATGGGCTTGCAATATGGCATTTTTGATTGCTTTCGATGAGGATCGACCATGGCAAATCATACTGATTCCCTTTACTCCTAATAGAGGGGCCCCGCCAAATTCGGCATAATCCGTTTTTCTGCGCAACCGTAGGAGGGGACCCGCCACAAAAAGATAGGAAAATCTCCCAAGAGCTGATTGTGCGATTTCTTTCATTAGCATTTTTTTTATGGCATCTGCTAATCCTTCTGATATTTTCAAGGCGACATTCCCAATGAACCCATCAGAAACAATCACGTCTGCATTGCCGCTATAGACATCCCGCCCTTCTACATTGCCAATAAAATTTATAGGGCTTTCCTTGAGAAGCTTAAAGGCCTCTTTGGTCGCTTCATTCCCCTTCGTATCTTCTTCTCCAATACTCAAAAGGCCGACACGAGGGCGATCCACACCCAAAAGATGCTTCCCATACTCATGACCCATAATGCCAAATTGATGGAGTTGGCGCGCCGTACAATCGACCGTCGCCCCAACATCTAGCATAATGGCTTTCCCTTGCCGGGTTGGCAATGTGGCAGCAATAGCTGGACGATCAACCCCTTCAATAGAGCCTAGCAAAAAAAATGCTGAAACCATGGTCGCTCCAGTATTCCCAGCGCTCACCAAGGCCTCAGCCTGTTTAATTTTGACTAACTCCGTGGCTTTCCATATGGAAGAATCACGTTTTTTTCGTGCGGCTAATGCTGGGGATTCATGCATCCCTACAACCTGGGACGCATGGAAAATTTCAATATTAGGTTTCTTGCCGCTTAGCTTATCGAGCTGAGTTTGAATAGCAACCTCATCTCCGACCAGAATTACGGAGAGAGAAGATTCCCTGGTCGCCTGGAGAGCTCCTTCAACGGTGGGAGATAGACCATGATCTCCTCCCATCGCGTCAACGGCTATTTTCATGGGATTGGCTTAGAAATAGTCCGTGCGAAAAAGATCAGTGGTTATCCCTCTTCAACTGCAATGATTGCCTTCCCTTTGTAGGTACCGCAGTTCATGCAGGTCACATGAGGCAGTTTCAGCTCATGGCATTGGGGACAAATCGAAAGGTTCGGAGGAGTAAGTGCAAGATGGGATCGTCGTTTATCTCGACGAGCTTTTGAAATTTTGTGTTTAGGATTAGCCATGGTGTTCCAACTTAATCGTTAGGAGATGATTATTGATTTCCTTCACGCCCCTTTGGGAATGGGGTTAGGAAAATGTTGACTAGTGGGTATATTCATAGGAGCTTCTGAATCAGAAATTAGAGATGAGGAAGGGGTTACTGGCGAACAGCATCCACATACACCTTCATTTAAATTAGCTCCGCACACTTGGCACAATCCTGCGCAATTTTCATCACACAAAGGTTGAAAAGGAGTGGCAAGAATGAGATGTTCTTGCAAGGCAGGAAGTAGGTCAATTTGATTATCCATTATAGGATATGTATCAATTTCCCTTTCATCGTCGTCAATATTAACAGGACCTTGTCTTCGACTACCTTTTTTCATTTTCTTCGATGAAACGGGCACCACTGAAGATTGATTTAATTGCCGAAACTCAGCATCGCAAGACAAGGATACCTCTTCTTCAACACTCATTAAGCAACGGACACATTCACGGCTAACCTTCCCCGTCAGCATTCCTTGAAAATTCGCCAAATAGTCATCAACGGCAAAAACCTGGCCGATGCAATTAAGGGAACCAATTATTTTCCCATCGTCAGAAGACAGACCTACTTCTGAACCCTGCACTTCATACTCAATTGGCAGTCCTTCAGCTGGAATATCGACTAGATTGATTAGTAAAGGCATCGTTCGCACAAAGAAGGATTCATGACGAATCCCTCGAATATTTTCTGGTATTAATGATTACCGACCTATTGAATTCTTCAACGTAGCTCTTCGGCAAAAGAAAGAATAGCAATATGCCTAGCTCTCTTCACAGCCTGGGTAAGTCGTCGTTGATGCCGCAAGCAATTTCCCGAGGTTCGACGGGGGATAATTCGTCCTCGTTCGGTCAGAAAACCTCTCAAGAGATTGGCATCCTTATAATCCAATGGTTCCTTTTCAAAGCAAAAGCGACAGACTCTCTTTCGCTGAAACAATCGTCCTTTTTCCACAGAAACTTCTCCTCCGCTAAAAATTAGGGCATGGGCTCGGGAAAGTATTCTTCTGAGTCAAAAGCCGGTTCTTCGGCCGATCCCGATCCAGAACTCCCCGAGGATGTCTTTTTTGGCAAAAAAGTCACAGTTTGAGCTACAACCTCATGCTTGCTTCGCTTTTGCCCATCGTCTGTTTCCCAACGTCGTTGCTGAAGACGGCCATCGACAATTGCTCCATCACCCCTATTGAGATATTGGCCACAATGTTCGGCTTGCCGCCCGAACACGACGATATCAACATAGCATACCTCTTCTTTTAGGTCATCAGCCTGGCGATAACGACGATTCACCGCCAAGGGGAAATTCACAACAGGGGTCCCACTCGGGGTATAACGAAGCTCAGGATTTTTCGTCAGATTCCCAATTAAAATAACTTTATTGAATCCCACCATCCTCGGAATCCTCTCCCTCAGTTTCGGCCACAGCTACCAAGTCAGCAGGGTTCACCCGAACAGTCATAAATTTCATCACATGATCTTCCATGCGCTGAAAGCGTTCCAATTCGGCAATAACAGTAGGTGGGCCTTCGAATTGGACGGTAATGAATGTGCCTTTTCGTTCATGCTGAATATCATAGGCTAATTTTTTCTTCCCACTATTGTCCAATTTCAAAATATTGGCCCCGGACTGGGTTAAAATTTCCTTTATTTTTTCAATAACCCGGTCATTTTCCGTTTCTACTTGAACGGGACGAAGGATACATATTGATTCGTAGAGTTTCATAACTGCCTTTCTTGATGAATAATTGACTCGTCCAGAGACAAACCAGTCGCCTTGTATCACAAAAGGGAAACGAAATTACCATAGGGTCAAAGATACTGTCAAACCTACAAAAATCGTAACCACTCAGTGATACAACTGCAGAAATATTCCAATTTCCCCCTAATTCAACCTCCGCCTTATTCTATTTCGGTTGAGGGAGTGGGAGCATGGAATCGATTCATCGCCATAGGAATTCCCTCACCCATGACACATTCTAAAGCGTCGACCGCCTTAGGCAATACCGCATCAACCTGCCCCCATTCGTCAGGCAAAAAAGGTGACAACACATAGTTGGCTGGGTTTTCATGATCCAGCGGACGGCCAATTCCCAGCTTCAGGCGGCAGAAATCTTCGGATTCTAGATTGGATATCACCGAACGCAGCCCATTGTGTCCGCCGGGCCCACCACGAGTTTTAATTTTAAGGGAACCAAGGGGAAGGTCTA
>JAJDBR010000184.1 GCA_029261275.1 Nitrospirales bacterium | reverse complement strand
CGGGATCTTATGGCTGATCGAAAAATAAGACATTTGGGAGTGACAGAGGAGGGAGAAATTATTGGAATAATTTCCGTGCGTGATTTATTGGCCTATTTTAAGACCGTATCCAAGGACGTCGATGAGGAGTAAAGAAAAAATAGAATCTTGGAGATATTTCTAACTTGTTCAATAGTTACAACGAACCGCAATGAGCCTACTCAATCTTCTCTTCTTCCGCTTTTTGAATCGTAGCACAAAGGCGTTCTTCTTCTTCCCGAATTCGTGTAATGCGTCGTTCGATCCAGGGTCCGATGGTTTTTTCTTTTGCCTTGACCTGGGTTTCTAATCCAGAAATTTCTTCGCGTAACGCCTCTCGACGTTCTTTTAATTCCTCTAATTGAGCCATCGCGTCTGCTTTGTCAAAAATAAGAGCTTCCGCCTTTGTGTCTGGCTCTTCGTCGAAGGTTCGATAAGGCCCTGGCTTCTGGGTAGGAAGAACCCGTATGGCCTGATCCATTTGGCGTTGATTCATGAAACTAGGCGACACAATTTCGATACCTGCCTCATGGAGCGTGGTGAGCATTTTGGCGCGGAGTTTTGAGCGGGTGGTGAGAAGGTGTTTCACGTCACTCAGGAAACCGGCCACGCGATAGGTGATGGAGTAATCACCTAATTCCATCACATGGACAAATGGATCAGTCAGCTTGGCTGCCAGCGCGGCTTCTAGTAACAGTTTTTCAATGATCTGATGGGAGGTATCATACCCTAGAGATACGGTTGCGGAGACAATCGTGCCTGATGACCGAATCACCGTAAACGGATGTGAAACCAAAAATAAATTTGGAACAGTAGTGAGGTCGCGTTCTTCCGTTTGGATTTCGGTGTGAAATAATCCTCTTTCAGTCACTCGCCCAAATTGGGTTTCCACCCGAAGGAAATCTCCAAGCCGAAAGCTTTGCATGCCTCGTAACATGAAACCTGCCATGGCATTAGAAACAAACGTGGTCGAGGACAAGGTGATGACGGCCGTGATCAAGAGCGCTAGGAGTTGGAAGAGATCTTTATGTGTCTCCTTTTCTAGTGGAAGGGCTAGTAGTATTAGCACGATTCCCATGCTGGTGAGGAGTAACATCGCCACCCGTGCTGAGAAGCGAGCTTCTTCCTTCAGGCCTCCATTCCGTAAAAAGAAAAACCAATAACCTGCCCATACCCCGGTGCTGACCAGAGCGAAAGCTAGGAGGGCCGGCAGGAAAAGCGGCAGTGTTGCGAAAAGATGGTCGACAAGAGTCATAAAAATTAACGAGAGGGGATATCCTATTATGCCCGAAGTATTGGGATGGATAAAGACCAAAGGGGGGCAGGGGACAGAAAACGAGTGGCACCACTTTGGCCTTCATGACAAGCATAGGTGAAGCCAAAGTGGTGAAGGGCCGTTGTTGTTGACAACAAGTATTACATCATGAGAACCACTCGGTTTGCCGGGCATTCATGGCATTAGCCACGGAAGCGGTTAATTTTTCGCGGTCAACTGGCTTGACTAAATAATCAGTCACGCCCCGTTTCATGAGGTTCATGGCTAGATCCAAATCTGGGAAGCCGGTGAGCACGATCAATGGGACACTTGGGTATTCCCGTTGAAAATAGTCGATGGCTTCAATCCCGTTGATATTGGGCATTCGAATGTCGGTGATGATGACATCAATGACCATCGGATGTTCGCCCTCATTGAGGAGGGTGATGGCTTGGTTCCCATCTTCGGCCTCGATGACATAGTATTTCTGTTTTTCCAACGTCATTCGCATGACTTTGCGAATGTCTTGTTCATCATCCACAACCAGCACGCCTCCCTGGTAGGTTTGCCCGGAAAAAATGCCTGCCGTTCGTTGAGTTGAGTGAGGTGAATCGGTCGCGTTCATAGAAAAACCTCCTTTGATTTTCTTTTGTGAAAATCTGAATAATTTTAAATTGATACTTGGTTCCCCCGTATTCCATCCTGTGCTGCTTGAAGAAAAATTTGCAATAGGCATGCCCTTTCATGAGGCAGAAGAAAAGGAATGGATAGCACACGAAAAAATGCTGAAATCCTAACGGAAACAGTGGTCATCTCAAGCGGACTTGTTTCAGCAGAGCAAGACAAAATAAATGAAGTGTCTACTGGTGATTCATATTGCTCCATATGTAGACATTTTGGTTGAGAGAATTGTTTGGGGTAAATGAGGCAATCGCGAAAGGCTGCATCTTACATACGCAAAGCACTTCTACTATCGAAACAAAATATTGTGAGGAACCACATGGAGAACAGTGCCCAGATCACTCCAGGGCTTCCGAACAATAATGTAGTAGTCGAGTTACGAGAAAGCCGAATTGACCGATTGAATATCTGAGGTTGGACGGAGGCCTGATCTTGTAAGTTTTTGCCGACTTAGGATTTGACAGACTTCTCTGCTGATGGTTCGCCCATCGACGAATCGAGAAAACTACGTAAGAGTGAGGGCCCTGGCCCAATCAGATTCGATTTATGGTTGCCATCTTCAAATACCCTTCGTCATTTCCGTTGAAAAGCATGTACAAGTAACCTGGTTTTTCCTGGGTTTTGATAATGCTTTCTTCTCATTCAATTGACCGGGAGGCCTCGCTGAAGAAATTTCCATAATTCCTAAAGATTGGATGGTAATCCCCGATAAGACAATACGAAGTTAAGGAATATAGGTTTAAATGCACCTGGAATAAATGAACCTAGTAAATCTTATTGAACAGGGAGAAATCCATCTAGGAAAATTTTTTGTAAGCTGTAGAAGAAATGAAAAATAGGGTGAGGTATACATTCTGAATGATGGAATGAAAATATCACATCTCATCGGTGTTAGGACGAATCAAGGCGCTCAAGTGTCCATTTTAATGAACCATCATCTCTGCGGGAGGATTCCAAATTTTCTCCTGTGAAAACGAGGTCTAAACTCATGGAAGAACTAGAACAACTAAAAAAAATGCGAAAAGACAAGTCTGGGGAAAAACCCCCCGCAGGAAACAGTGGAAATCCTGGGAAAAAAGGCAATGTGCGTTTTCTTATTGGCCTCGTTGCCGCCTTGGTCGTGGCCATTTGTGGTGGGGTGACATGGGTGGTCAATACCAATAATGTCGAGATAGTTGGGGTCCATAAGGCCAAGGCCTTAGCTGATCAAGTGGTTACTTTAAGGAATTTTTATACACAACAAGTCGTGTCCCGAGCCAAAGAAGGTGGGATGAGAATTAATTATGATTGGGACGTGATTCCCAATACTCTTCCGTTGCCTGCCACCTTTACGAATGAATTGGGTGCACAAATAAAAAAAGAAAACCCTGGTACGGCCATTCGGCTCTATAGTGAATATCCGTTCCCCCATCGAAAAGGGACTGAAGTCTACGATAAATTTGAACTAGATGCGCTCAAGGCACTTGAACGAAATCCCAACGTTCCTTTCTATCAAAAAGAAGTCATCAATGGTAGGTTGTCCATGCGCTATGCCACCGCTGACATCATGACGCAGGCTTGTGTCGATTGTCACAACTCCCATCCAGAAACCCCAAAAGTCGGTTGGAAAGTTGGGGATGTTCGTGGCGTGGTCGAAGTCATTACGCCAATCGATCAGGTCAACACAGGTCTCTTAAATGGGACTATGATTCTGCTTGGCTGTGTGGCCGTCGGACTACTTGTCGTGGCCTGGTTCAGCATTTTTATCATTAAAAAACCCCTACACGAAGCAGTGAAAGCATTATCGGCCACATCAGGGCAACTTGCAGACACGGCTGAGCAGCAAGAACAATCAGCCATTTCGCAATCTGGGTCAGCCAATGAAACCACCGCGACAATGGAAGAGTTAGGAGTGTCTTCCACTCGGATGGCCGAGCAATCGGAAGTGGCATCGACGGGAACACAGGAAGCAGCCACTCTCACTGAACAAGGCTCGGGTATGATTGAGCTTGCTCGTGAGGGAATTGATGCTATGCAGGAAAAAGTTGAAAAAATCGCAGAAGAAATTTTTCTTCTATCGGAGCACACGAGTCAGATTGAAAACATCACTCGGCTTGTGAGTGATTTAGCCAATCAGACGAATCTCTTGGCTCTGAATGCGGCAATTGAGGCGGTTCGAGCCGGAGAACACGGCAAAGGTTTTGCCGTTGTGGCAGGTGAAATTCGAAAACTCGCTGATCAGAGTAAAGCGTCAGCTGAAAAAATTAGTGTGCTATTGATTGATATTCAGAAAACGACAAAATCCACAGTTCTGGTCACCAAAGAAGGAACCAAGACCGTTCAGGAAGTTAAGCTCCATGCTCAAGGAGCGATCGATTCCTTCGCGAGTGTCCGGGCGGCGGTGGACAGTGCCTATCAAAGTGCCATGCAAATTACCCTGAATGTGAAACAGCAAGCCAAGGCTGTCCAACCTGTCATTTCCGCAATGAGTTCGCTCAATGCTGGAGCCAAGGAAACAGCTCAGGGGATCCATGAAACCAAGGAGGGAGTACAACGGCTGAAAAAGATTGCTGATAATCTTCAGGGGATGGTGTAACCCATGGTTCTTATGGAAGAGATTTTTGAGGCCTCAACCTCGACTACTCTATCAGTTGGAGACGAGTCCATTGTGGAATGGCTGGGTGATAAAATATCCTCCTTGTGTGGGCTTCGTATCTCTCAAGGGGAAACGCAAAAACTGAGTGGAATCGTTCGAAATAGGATGGCGGTTCTTTCTCTGAATGATCCCATGCAGTATTTTCAGCTTGTCGCATCTCAGTCAATGGAGGGTAGGGCAGAATGGCAAGAATTACTTGCCTTTTTCATGAACGGTGAAACCTTTTTCTTTCGTGATAATGGGCAGTTTACGCTTCTCAAGGAACATATTCTTCCTGCGTTGATTCATCGTCGCAAGTCCAAGCGGACGCTTCGGATTTTGAGCGCGGGGTGCTCGACGGGTGAAGAAGCATACTCTCTAGCGATTCTGGTGGATCAACTCCTTCCTGAGCGCCAGAATTGGGCAATTGATATTCTTGGATTGGATCTCAACTTTCGATCTATTCAACATGCTCAACACGGTATCTATGGTCCATGGGCCTTTTGAAAGGTGGATGCAGAGCTCCAACAACGGTATTTCCAACAAACAGGAAGCCAATGGGTGCTGAGTGAATCGATTCGGAAAATGGTCAAGTTTCGTACGGGTAATATTTGTGCCGACACGCTTTCGGCATCGGCTTTGGAGATTGGCGATCTAGACTTAGTGATCTGCCGCAACGTTTTTCTATATTTTCATGCTGATGCTATCGGGAATGTGATCAACAAAATGTTGGAGATACTGACAACCGACGGATATGTTCTCACTGGGCATGGTGAATTGCCTGCTCAGACGCTAGGGGACTTACAAGCTACGATCTTCCCCGACTCTGTCATTTATCAACGGCCCCAAACCATGTGTGCCATCTCTCACGGAGGCAGTCTCTAAGCCCATGAAAATCTGCGTGAACCTAGCTTTAGTATCCACACTTATTTTCCATCTCAAAGCATGCTCATCCTCGCCCTTGGGGAGACAGGATTGGGCTCATGCTGTGGGTGAACCATGAACAGTTCTACCTCAATTTTATCAACCACATCAGGCTTGCACCTTATTTTCAATCGACATCGCACCAGGTATGCCTTACCTCTTCCTGTAGTGAAGGAGATCGTTTGTCTCCCGGAACTGGTCATTTTTGAAGATATGCCAAATTACATCGTTGGGATCTTTAACTACCATGGGCAACGGGTTCCAGTGATGAATCTGGATGGTCCCTTAGGGCACGTTTCCTTTCGATACCAGATCAGCGACAATGTGATTTTGTTCGAATGGGACGGTTGTATTTGTGGATTGATTGTTGATGAGACTCGGGATTTGTTGGATATTCAACCAGAAGAATTAGAATCCTCACCGGAAATTGAACTTCAATCGAACCCTCTCATTGCTCAATTGGTACCGCATGAGGACGGTGTGATCCATGTGTTGCATCCATTGCCTTTGCCGCAAGATCGCAAGGCGTTAAAACAATTTATTCACAACATATCTAAGTCTGAAAATGATAGGCAGTTGGAAGATGCGCCCCATCTTATCCGAGGGATGACACTGTTAGAACAATCCTTATTGCGGGAGCGTACCACGAGTCTCTTGGAATCTGACCAAGAAGACCTCTCAGCGTTTACGCAACTCGTTGTCATCCGTATCGACCAGGAATACTTCGGGATTGATTTAGACCTCATACGGGAATGTGCTGAGTTTCGATGTGTGATCCCTATACCCGGTTGTCCGGACTTTATGGTCGGAGTGATAAATGTGCGAGGTGAAGTTTTACCCATTGTAGACATGCGTACAAGCCTCAATGTGCCGGTCACGGGGTCCGAAAATTTTCACAAGGCTGTCGTCGTCCAGTTTGAGAATATTTTCGTCGGTATTGTTGTTGAAGAAATCATCGAGTCAGTTTTTCTTCAAGCAAGCGACATGGTGTCTGGTTCTTTGACTGGGGTCGTGAAGGAAGAAGGGTACATTCGGGGAATTGCTCAATTCCATGATCAGAAATTCCTTAAAGTCTTGGATTTGCAAAAGCTCCTGATGAATGGAGAATTATCGGTTGACCAAACATTTTCCTCGTCAGCATCTGATTCCCAGCAAGCTTTTCCAGAAGGTAGTGATGATCCTGTTGTTCGAGAGGGCAGTGAATTACAGACTATTTTTACGCGGGAGAGCAAAGAATCGTTGAGGGATCTCCGTGAGTCGATTATGAAATTAGGAGAGACCTTGAATAACTCGAGAGATAATAATGAAGACTCTGGCCTGGCCTTGTTGCAGCGAGCCTTCAACCAAGCACATTTTCTGATGAGTGTTGCTCGTATGCTAGGCGCCCGTAAAATGGAAGTTGTCGCCCGCCGTGTTGAGGATCTCTTACGATTGGCGAAGCGAGGACAAAATGTGCTGACGGCAAAATTTATCGAAAACTTGGAATATGGTGTCAATGGTGTTCAGGCACTCTTTGAAGAATTTACTACTGAGGCCACCACGAATATTGATCCATTTGGGTTTTGTGATGAAAGAGCCTTTGCTGAAGCAGGAATCGCTTACGAGCCTATCCAGGTACAACCTGATAAAGAGACAAGTCAACGTGATCATGAGGGAGCACTTTTAGTCGAATCTGTGAGGCTAGATGACTTGATGAATCTGGTCAATGATCTTAAGTCAGTCATTAGCGGAAGGCAAGAATGCCTCGTCGATACCGCCCATCTTGTGGAGTTTTCAAATTCCTGGAGCCATGCAGTTTTTGAGAACCGTGCCATCGGTGTGGGTGGACATCACTCAAAGCAGCTAATGTCTAGAGATGATATGGCGAGATTTTATAAACAGGAAAGCGAACATCTTACGGTATTAACGGGTGTGGTTGGTCGTGTCGCTAGAACGGTATGTGATGAACATCAGCGATTAAGTTCGATCTCAGAGGCAGTAGAAGAACATATTCGGTCAATGAGACTCCTGACTTTTTCCTCCTTCTTTCAGCATCTACCAAAGGTGGCTTTTGATATTGGGGAGGAATTGCATAAAGAGGTTGAGCTGAGTATTGAAGGTGGACATATGACAGTGGATATGCAAGTCCTGGAAGAACTGAAAGAGCCGTTACGCCATCTCATTCGAAATTCTGTTGACCATGGGATTGAATCCCCAAGCGAACGGATTCGGGCCGGTAAGCCACAAAAGGGTTCCCTCCGGCTCTATGCCTTTCAAATGGGGACCTACCTGCTTCTTGAATTATGGGACGATGGGCGAGGATTGGATATTGAAGCTATCAAACAGACCGCCGCGCAAGACCGATTGTTTTCTTATGAGGAATTGGAAGCGATGCCACTTCCGCAAATTGAATCCTTAGTGTTCAAACGAGGCTTTTCGACTGGATCTTCTCTCCGGAGTGTGGCGGAAAAGGGAATGGGATTAGATACGGTTCAGTCGGCGGTCAAGCACCTTAAGGGCGCAGTGTATGTCGGGTCGACTCCCGGTTCTGGCTGTATGGTCCAAATCCAGTTACCAGGGCCTATGCCGCCAGTTCACTTGCTAATTATTTCCGTGGCTGGTCAGAGATATGGATTTTCCATCGACCGGGTTCAGACGACTACGCATGTCCATTCAAAAGGATTGCCGGCTTCCCAGCATCAGGAATTTGTGAATGAAGATGGTCAAGTTGTTCCGCTTGTGTCTCTGGCAGAATTATTGGAAGTAGAAGAACAGGTTAGACAAGACAACCTCTTTCCATGCGTCGTTGTGATGGTAGATGGGAAATCGCTTGGTTGCCTTGTTGATGAAATATTATATGAGCAAGAAGTGAGACCTCAACCACAGGGCCTTATTTTAAAGAAGGTTCGGAATGTGTCAGGTTCGGCCATTCTCAATACTGGAGAGGTATGTCTCATTCTGAACCCAGATGACCTCATCCGAACGGCTGAGAAACATATGGCCGGTTCTCGATCCCATTAAATCGATCATTCATTGCCCCAATGGAAACAACCCAATTGTAGGGCATCACGGGTTTTTCAATTGCTGCTCGTAGTTTGTCCGAAGTGTAAAAGGGACCATGTCGAAAGCCTTAGGTCCATATGCTGGGCAACCAATCCGAACCTTCCTTGTAGGCGAAACCCTCGCCTCTCTCCAAGTGACGCTGGTCGCGTCATCAGAAATTGAAATTAGTGGGACCGCAAAGAATGGGCAAGAGGCTCTGGAACTCATCCCCAAGACCAATTCTCAGGTCATTTGTACCGAATTAGAGATGCCCATCATGGACGGCCTGGATCTCACAAGAGGCATCATGGCAACCGATCCTCGTGCCATTCTTGTGGTGAGTCGTCTTGGAGCACAAGAAAATTGTGACAAGATTATCCAGTTATTTGAAGCCGGTGCGATTGAAGTGTTTCCTCTGTCTGATAATGAATGTGGCCCTGTTTTTGATGTGATGATGCAAGATTTGATTCAAAAAATAAAAATACTTTCTGGAGTCATGGTTTGGCGAAGACGACAGATCCTCTCGAATATTGCTAGAGAATCTAAACGCACGATTTCGGGGGAAGGTTCTCAAGCGATACGAGGAATGGTTGTGATGGGAGCGTCGACGGGTGGGCCTCCAGCTCTCAAAGAAATTTTGGCACAACTTCCCGCAGATTTTCCATTCCCTATTGTGTGTGTGCAACACATTGGCCAAGGATTTTTGCAGGGTCTGCTAGATTGGTTGGCCGTGAATTGTTCCCTGGTCGTCGCGATTGCCGTGGATGGAAAGAGGCCTCAAGCGGGAACCGTCTATTTCCCTCCAGAATGTCAGCATCTGACTTTCGATGCCGATGGAATGTTTCTTATCAGCAATGGTTCGGGAGTTGATCATCATATTCCTTCTGTCACCGTTTGCTTTCAATCTGCTGCCAATCGGTTTGGAAGTCATGTCATTGGAGTTTTACTTACCGGGATGGGGGAGGACGGAGTCGAGGGCATGTTGGCTATTGCCGATCAAGGGGGTATTACTATTGCGCAAAACGAGCAAAGTTGTGTGATATTTGGCATGCCTCAACGCGCCATTGAAGTCAAAGCCGCCTCTCACATTCTTCCTTTGCAGGATATCGCATCAATGCTGCTCAGTACTGCTTCGAAATGCACAACTTGAGACAGTCGACGAGTCTCTCCACTAGAAAAATGCAAAGAAAAAACCGCTGGGTTGGTAATGAATATGAATTGTTATGGGTCTATTTCTTAGGATGAAAAATATCTAATCAGTCGTCCAGGAGCTATATGCCCTCACGGTCAGGCATAAGAGGAGTGAGTCTGAGAGAACAATCGAAAGGGCACTTGTTCAGTTTAGGCTTGTGTCAGGAATAGGCAAACGGTCTTGAGGGAACTGCTGAGAAAAGACGTTTCTTGAGCATCAAAATTCCTTGAATTTCGATATTACAAGAGGTAGATAAAGCAAAAATCCGACATTTTTATTATTATTCTACAGCCTCTTGAAAATCGCTCAATCAACTGCTTGAGTAGCCTTCGCCTCTTTTTATGTATCATAAATTATTAAGTGCACGCGTGAAGAGAGAAATGAATCATTTTTATTGATGACAGTAGGAGCCTCAATGAGACCATCTTTCACAGAGTGTTAGGAGGTCAAAAATTGATGAACCCGTGGCCTATGCTCTAGGGAAATAGGGTAGGAGCGATAAAGCAAGCAGGGGCTTTTAACGGGTTAAGAAGGCGAGGCAAGAGAGGTATAGGCACTTAGGCGGGATTCCAAGTCTTTGATTTCTTCGTTTTTCTTTGTCAGTTCCATATCCAATAATTGATTCTGAAGTTCCGCATTCCCAACCAAATCCTGGAGGGATTGTAACTCAGGATGAAACCCATCGAGTTTGCGCTGAGTTTCTAGCAATTCTTTGGTCAACTCCTTATTGCTGGTTTGCAGCGTCTGCATTTCTTGGCTGGGATCGGCCTGAGGTTTTGAAGCCTGCAAGGCTTGAGTGAGTTGGGCCTTTGTGTCCTGCAACTCTTTGGCCAACTGTGCATTGCTGGTTTGCAACGTCTGCACTTCTTGGATGGGATCGGCCTGAGGTTTTGGAGTCTGCAAGGCTTGAGCGAGTTGGGTCTTTGTGTCCTTCAACTCTTTCGTCAACTGGGTATTGCTGGTTTGTAATGTCTGCATCTCTTGTGTAGGCTCAGGCTTAAGATGAGAGGCCTGTCCGCCTTGGGCGAGTTGGGTTTTTGCCTCCTGTATTTCCTGCATCAATTGCGCATTGATCTCCTGGAGATTCCATATTTCTTGAGTTTTCTCTGCCCGAAGCTTAGACAATTCTATTTCGATTTTCGTGGGATCCGCCTGAGCCTTTGGAGTTTGGGCGAAGGTGAGTTGAGTTTTCATCTCTTGCAGCTCTTTTGTCAATTTCGCATTGGTGGCCTGTAGTGATTTCACCTCTGGTGTCGATTCAGCATGAGGCTGCGGAGTCTGAGCTTGGGAGAGGAGAGTTTTCGTCTCCAGCAACTCTTTGGTCAATTGTGCATTTATGGCCTGTAAAGATTGCATTTCGGGCGTGGGTTCAGCTTGAGACGGCGGAGTCCGCAAAGCTTGAGCGAGTTGGGTTTTTGCCTCCTGTATTTCCTGCATCAATTGCGCATTGATCTCCTGGAGATTCCATATTTCTTGAGTTTTCTCTGCCCGAAGCTTAGACAATTCTGCTTCGATTTTCGTGGGTTCGACCTGAGGCTGTGGCGCCTGGGCTTGAGAGAGTAGGGTTTGCGTCTCCAGCAACTCTTTGGCCAGCTGCTCATTGGTGGCTTGTAGCGCTCTCATCTCTTCCGTAATTTTAGATTTAGCCTCTGAAGCCTGAGTCAGAAGAGTTTTCGATTCCTGCAACTCTTTTGTCGTATTCTCATTGCTGGCTTGTAGGGTGTGCCCCTTTTGTGTGAGTTCAGCCTTAGCTTGTATAGCTTGAGCGAGTTGGCTTTTTGTCTCTTGGAATTCTTTTGATAATTGTGTATGGCTGGTCTGTAGGTTCTGTACCTGTTGTGTCAGTTCGGCCTTAGCCTGTAACGCTGGGGCAAGTTGTGCGTTCTCTGCCCTAAGCGTAGAGATTTCAGCTTCGATTTTTTTTACTTGGTCGCACAAGTCTGCTTTTTCGCCACACAAGGACTTCGCGCTTGCCTGGACTTCTTCTAGAAGATGAAGAATATCTTTTTTGTTCTTCATATCCGGATTGCCTTTCGCTGAAGATTGCATAGTCATTGGCTATTCCCCTTTGGCGTGCCACATGGGTTACCGCTTGAGGGTATCCGATTGGCCTTTCAGTACATGTCTCCTAGCAGGTTACTATGGAGATCTCTATGAGTGATTCGGCAATATTCCCACAAAAATTAAGACCTTTTCATTAAAAATTATTGAGAGTTTCCTCATAATTCCTTGGAATTTAATGTTTTTGTCTGAGTTGGAGAATCAGAATTGAAGAACTAGACGCCTCCAATAGGGCAAGCTAGTTGCCATGCCTTCAGAAAGCCACAGAACGAGCGTTTTTTGCTTCTTTCAGAACTAGAGGAATGTGGTGTTGAGAAATGGGGAATAGGCTCAAGTTTTCCTGCCGGTTCAAGTTCATGAGACAATCAGAAAGAATGTCGAACAAAAAGATGCATCTGTTTTCCTAGGTGTCCTTGTGGAAACCTGCATAGTATTGGAATTTCTATCTATAGAATTCCTCTCGTAAAATGGCCATTTTTCTGAGGGCAAAGAAGACGTCATGCCATGTGGCAGACCTTATTGCTATAAGGTGTCCTGTTGTGGTGATTGGTTGAATCCTGCTTGCCGGCTTTCAAAGACGAGGAAGGCTTCATGCCACTAATATCTATGGGGTTGTGGCCCGAAAAGGTGACGTATTGGACTCCAGCCACAAACTCTTTCAGGTAGGCTTAAGTCGTAAGTGCGTGGAGCTTTCCATGGTCTTTATCCCCACTACATGCATGAATCTCCCCTGTGGCCCAGTCATCAGGCATATTTAAAGAAACTCTTGCTTGACAGAAGTAGGTGTCACGAATAGGATGAGAAAATCTCTTATATTCATCCAGTGAGGTGAGTAAGGAGAGCAAGCCATGGTTGCCCTTTTGGTCTCCGACCCTTCTATACCCTTTTCATACCCGGTCGTGAAGGGTGCCCTTCCCACCTCAATCGCACTACATTAAATTTTGATCTTTCGTCAATTGAATGAGTTCAGTGCAACCTGAAGAATAGTGATGGATACTCAAGAAAGAGTTTATCGTCGTAATTATTGGGGCTCGTGCCCCAAAAAGGGAGTCGGGTGGTTTGAAAGTAGTCCGTCTGACCAAAAGTTGGGCGAAAGTACAGGTTGTGACTTCCCGGTTATGTTCCTGCGAATTGGGTTAAACCATCTGGCGTCAAAGTATTCTACAAATTTAATATCTCCTTCATCTGAACCGATATCAATATAGATGATTCTTCGGTTACAGGAGAATCCGATACTGTGGTAGTCATTCATCCGGCAAAAGTATACATAATATTTATTTTTTGAAAGCCCTTATCCCATAGTAAAATAAAACGGACTTCAAACAGAAAGCCTTAATCCCTAACAAGAGGAATTAGCATGAAAATTTCTATAAGTGCCTTGATTTTGCTCCTCTTTTCGATTTCCGCCTGTTCGGAGACCGTTGACTCTGAGTATTC
>JAJDBR010000183.1 GCA_029261275.1 Nitrospirales bacterium | reverse complement strand
TCACGCAAACAAAGGAGTCACGATGGTCCCGACACATATGTTTCTCACCAAGGGTGTGGGAATTCACAAAGAGAAACTCACCTCCTTTGAAGAAGCATTGCGGAGTGCGGGAATTGCCTACTGTAATTTAGTGAGCGTGTCCTCCATTCTCCCGCCAGACTGTAAAATCATTCCACGTAAACGGGGAGAAAAACTCCTGAATCCTGGAGAGATCACCTATTGCGTCATGGCACGAACGGACACCAATGAACGTAACCGGCTCATTTCATCTTCCGTGGGTGTGGCCGTTCCCTCGGGTCGAAAATATAATTATGGATATTTGTCAGAGCATCATGCGTACGGGGAAACCGACGAAGAAGCGGGCGAATATACAGAAGACTTAGCTGCGCAAATGTTGGCCACCACGTTAGGCATTAAATTCGATCCAAACATCGCGTGGAACGAACGCAAGCAGGTCTTCAAAATGGGGGGCGATATCGTCCGAACCCAAAACATCACTCAATCAGCCATTGGCAAGCCCAATCTTTGGACAACTGTTGTGGCCTGTGCCGTGTTTATCCCATTGGAAAATCTCCCTCCAGAAAAAAAGCTCCCCGGGGGCAAGAAAAAATAAAGGGTGAGCCAAGTCCTTTCAGGAGATGACGTGTCGAGGGCCTTCCTGGCTGTTCTGATTTAAATAGAGCGTTCGGCAATAGCGTTTCGAATTTCAGGATGTTTTCTAGAATCGTCTAGCCCTCACAGTTGCCGTTCCCCATGTCTCACCCCTGGGGCTGCCCACGGTCACGAACTAGGAGTTGCTGCACCAAGGCCTTGAGAGCCTCTATTTCCGTAACCTTCTCCTTCAGCGCGGTCACTTCACCTTTCAAGGCTTCCACCACTGCTTCCTTCGCGATGGCGGCCTCTTTGATCGCTTCCAGTTGCCCTGCATTCCTGACCTCGTTCGCAACCATCTCCCCATGCAGTTGCTCAATGTAGATATGGGCTTTCTCCAGTTCTTCTAATATCCCTTGGCTGCGGGTGGCGACGTTGACCATCGCCTGGCCTTGGGCATTGACCTGCCCGGCGCCCACCGCGGGGAGATGGTGGTACTGCCACATGTACGCGGCATGGTCGTCAATGGATTCGAGGGCGTACTCGGGGGTAAAGACGTAATCGGGATTGCTGATGGTCCCCGTCACCACGAGATCGCCGTTGATGTCGACCGTGTCGCCGCCCAGGACGCCCACCCGCAACAGATTCTCCTGCGCGGCGCGGTCGAACTTAAACGAGGCGGTGGTGGCCCCGCCGCCAGGGGCAAAGAAGGTCAGCCGCCCCGTGTCTTTATTGTTCTTGATCTCCCAGGTGTTGCCGTTGGCGATGAAGTTCAAGAGGGCGTGATTGTCGGCGTTGTCTTGTTCAATGCGCAGATTGCCGTCCTTCACGTGGAGTTTGTCCTGTGGGAACCCAGTCCCCACGCCGATCCAGCCAGCGCTGATAATCCTTAGGCTATTATTGGGGGAGGCCGCGTCAATTTCGACAATATAGGGGTTAAAGGTGCCAATTCTAAATGTACTACCTCCACCTACAAGCCTCCAGGTCGAGGCCACAAAATCGGTACTTCGTAAGCCTATTGTCGGACTAGATGAGCCCCCCGCGGCAGCAGTTCTCCGCGGTTGAGCCGATGCCGACACGGAGAGGACTGCGTTCGATGAAGACGCCGTCGTTGGCCAGTCGGATGTCCCCTACCTCATCGACCACCAGTGAGTCGTGGTTGTTGTCCCCCGCATGAATAGTTAATGGCTCGGTCGTGGTCCCATCGGTGGCATCAATGATCACAAACGGATCGTTGCTGGTCCCGCTGTTGTTACGGCCCTGGAGCACCCAGTCAACCGTATCGCCACCATCCGTGTCCTCCCAGATGACCTGTGGGCCAACACCCGAAGCCGTGAGGTCGGCCGCGGCCGCCGAGGGGATGAGCTGATCGACGAGCGCCGCCCACAGGGTTGTCCGTCCCGGGAGTCGACTGGTGCGCCCCAGGAGATCGGCCTCTGGCAGCAGGCGCCCCTGTTCGACCCGAAAGCGGCCACTCTGCCGCGTCGTCGGGATGGCGTCGAGCTCCGCCTTCGTGAGGTCCTGGCGCTGAACGTTGGGGGTGGCATACACATCATAGTTGTAGTGCCCATCAATGAGGGTACCGGGGTTGTACCAATTGAGTGAGCCGTCTTTGTTGTGCTGTTTCACTTGAAAGTCGTGTGGCCCGGCAATTTGGAGCATCAGGGAGGCGCTGCTGCTGCTGGCGGTCAGGCCATTGGCGCTGACGCGGACGTCCAGGCGCGGCGGCGCGATCTTGGGGGGTTCGGCTTGCAAGGGCAGGTGCAGCCCGACCAGCACCAGCACACTCAGCACGGCCGTGGTGTGGACACAACGAGTCATCTGGGACTTCATGGCGCAGTCCTCCTATGGGGCTTGTGGTGTGAAGAGGGGGTAGATGAGGAAGAGGGGGTCGGTGAGGAAGAGGGTCGGTCCTCACCTCTGGGGCCCATCCTACGACAGCGCCCGCAAATAAATCCAGGAGGGCATGGGGTGGGAGGCGTCGTGGTCAGGGTGCCCCCCGTCGAGAGGGGGGCACGGGAGGGAACAAAACCGATCGTCTGGGAATCGCGAAGGGAGGAGACACCCCACGACCCCTGGAGGAGAACCCCCAGACGTCGTGAGGGCTGTTAATGTGACCACCGCTACAGGCGGATGGCCTCGACCCTGTCTACTGTAGCTTCCTCAGCTAGGCGTTTTCCCTAAGACACAAAGGAGATGGAGCTTCTTTCGCCCCACCATTTCTCGGCGGTCGTGAGAATCTGACTCAGGGAAGCCTCGAGGTCTATTCCTACACAGAGAAATCCGCCCAGAGTATCGTATGGTCTGAGGGCTGTTCCGCCTTGCGCGGGTTTACATCAACTTTGATGGTTTGAGCATGCGGGAGGAGTGATGGGGTGACCATCATGTGATCAATGCGCCATCCCCGATTCGCTTCTATCGCATCAGGGCGTCGGTAGTCCCAAAACGTAAATTGTTGTTTGCGCGGATAATGATGGCGGAAGACATCTACAAACCCCCACGAGACCGTATCTTGATAGGCCTGCCGCGCCTCTTCGTGAAAGCACACATGCTTGAGGTGTTTTTCAGGATGATGAACATCAAGAGGGTCCGGCGCCACATTCATATCCCCACACCAAATGGCAGGCTTGTTGGCTGAAAGGTTTCGAGAAAAATATCGTTTCAAGCGCTGAAACCATTCCAGCTTATAGACATATTTTGGGGAATCCAGCGCAAATCCTTGCGGAATGTAGGTATTAATAATGGGAATACCCTGGATGACCACTCGCGCCAAGCGTGTGGGATCTTCCTGCCCTTCGCCATCTTGAAAGCCAAATACCACCTCCTCAGGCTCAGTTCGACTGAATATGGCCACTCAGTTGTAGGACTTTTGTCCACAATACTTGATGACGTAGGGTAAATCCGCAAAGGCCTCCAATGGAAAATCCTGGTCTTGGACTTTGGTCTCCTGTAAACACATCACGTCCGGCTTATGCCGACGAAGCCATGGGTGTAGAATGTCGAGACGCTTACGAAGAGAGTTCACGTTATAGGTGGCAATTTTCATAATGGCCCGGCCTTCCACAAGGTAAGCACATACATCAGCCGCCTGGTATGATGCACGATCTGATTGTTCACGCTCACTGATTATTCCTCAATAGAACATATGACCGATACAGATTCCTTGACAACAGATGAATGGCGCGTCTTTGCCACTCATGATTTCTTTCTGAAAAAAGCGACGATTTCAGCGAAGCTAAAGCGAATGTTGGGGCAACTCCACGTTGCGTTACAACCAGAATTGGCGGGACGTCAACTCATCGCTCCTGTTGGGTTTGATACGGAAGCCTTTCAATTCGTGAAGGGCGAGCACCTGGAAGACTGCCCCTACCAATATTTAGATTTTCCACGCTTTTACACACGGCACGATAAACTGGCGTTTCGCTCCCTCTGTTGGTGGGGGCATCATCTCGTCTTCGCCCTCATCGTAGAGGGTCCCCTCGTGAAACAGTACCGAACGAACATATTCAACCGCTTTTCAGAGATAGCTGATCGTCAACTGAGCGTCAGTCTCAGCTCATCCTTATGGGAATGGAAAACCGGCCCAGGATACACCCTAGACATCACCAACAATCGTCGCTCCGAAATCGCTGCCGCGCTCGACCGCCGCACGTTTTTTAAGATTGCCCGGTTTATCCCTATTCAGGACTTTAATGCTGATACCGACCAGATTATCCATGCAGGCGTGACAACCTTTCAATCGATGCTTCCCATCATCACACACTGACTCCCTCTGGGGGCAGATATCCAATCTTCACTCGTCTTCAGCCAACCCCAACAGTGCCACCACCTGTTCAACTGAATACCGTTGGTTGAGCCGTAACCCTACGACCTTGATTCCTGCCGCTTTCAACACGGTATCGACAATTTGATCACGCTTCTCTGGCCGTTGTCCCTCTGGCTCCTCTTTTTCAAAATGTACGACGGTCACTGTTTGAAGAGTACCGGGATGAGCCAGCACGACATCCAGGCGAACCGGCTGAATCGTTCGCATGAGCGCCTTTCGGGCTTCTTCATCCGTATCTGCCACTGAGACGACCTGCAATATCGGCAATTTCACCAAGACCAGAAAATAATCTTGGGCTGCCAATCGAATCAGGTTGAACAACGTGGCTTCTTCCGGCGTCATTAACGATCGGGCCGTCACCTCACTTTCACGAGAGTCAGAGGTCATGCTGACCATCCCCTCATTAGGCAGCGGTCGCCGCCATACCCACTGCAACAGAAAAAGGGCTCCTAGGATTAGGGTGGCTAGAAGAAATACAGATAATCCATTATTGGGCATCAGCCTATCCATTGTGTTGTCTTAGAGCAGAGAGCCACCATCATCGACTCTATTGTTTGACAAAGCCGTGAATGCCTGGCGTCACCGAACCTAATATCACAGGATGTCTGGCACCGGTGGCACGAGGCACATTGGCACACATCCCATGAACAGTTTGATAGGCCAACACCGCAAACGCTTGAGCTTCAAACGCCTGGCTGGATGACCCGCAATCCTCCATGGTTCGAACCGGGATGGGATCAAAGATGTTCTCGAGTTCTGCCCAGAGGCGAGCATTACGAACACCACCACCGCCACACACGACATCACCTTGGACATGTTTGGCCCATTGCTGAGCATCACGAATCGTCTGAGCAATAAATTGGCAACTAGTGGCTAAGAGATCATTGAGAGAGAGATGCCGTCGTCGGGATTGAGCCAAAACTTTTTGGACATAGGTTTCCCCAAAAAGTTCGCGGCCAGTCGACTTGGGTGGTTGTCGTTGTAAATAGGGATGGGCTAACAACCATCGCAACAGACCCGAATGCACTTTCCCTCGCTGGGCCAAATGTCCTCCACGATCAATGGTGTTTCGACCATCGGTTTCCGCCGTCACCAGCGCGTCCAAAAGCATATTGCATGGTCCCGTATCAAATGCCTGTACTGAGGCTAATCGTTCACTACGAGGAAGCGCCGTCACATTGGCAATACCGCCAAGATTGACGACCCAACGCATGGCCTTCGTGTTTTGAAACACGAGAAAATGGGTATAGGGTACCAGCGGCGCCCCTTCCCCACCGGCAGCCATATCGCGTGAACGAAAATCGGACACCGTGGTAATACCTGTGCGTTCGGCAATGACCGCCGGGTTTCCAATTTGGAGAGTCGAGGTAATGGTACCCACTCCTCGCTCAGCTTTTGGCTGGGGAAGATGATGAATCGTTTGGCCATGTGAGCCAATTAATTTTACCTGTTGAGATCGCACTCCATACCGAGTCATCGCAGCAAGCACGGTTTTGGCAAAGACCTCTCCTAACAACGTATTGAGATGACAGACTTCTGCTACTGTTCCACGTTCGGCGACATGTAAGATTTTTTGCTGTAATTGCGGAGGGTACGAACGGCCATAATGCCCGAGCAGCTTGATGGCTACCCGATGGCCTGTTCCCCGAATATCCACAATGGCGGCATCGACTCCATCCGCCGACGTCCCGGACATGAGACCAATCACAATCATCGATGACATCCTGTCAGCATAAACATAGGGTTATGTCTGCGACGATGAAAAAAGAATGAGGATCTTCGCTACGCTCAGGAAAGAGGGGGCTGTTTCCGACGGTCCCATACCATACCAGTCTGCTCCTTATCCGAAAACCCTAAGGAGGTATAAAAACCTTGATACCGTCTGGTGCAGAGCCAAAATAGTTCAACCCGGGCCAACGAGGCATGCGTCAGAATCCCTTGGACCAGGCCTTTCCCAATATCTCGGTCCTGATAGTTCACATCGACAATAACATCCCAAATCGAGGCCCGATAGACATAATCCGTCAGGACCCGACCAACCCCCACCAATTGGATTCCATCCCAGGCAGAAATCAACAAGTCGGTTTCAGTCAGCATCCGCTGAATGTCGTTTACACTACGGCCCCGTGCCCAATCGGCTTGCTCAAATAAGGCTAGAAGTTGTTGGGGATCGAAATCAGGAGAGTCAGAATAACGGATCATACGTTGGCAGATTGTGGCAAGATATATTAGACTAAGTCCACTCTAAATTTCGGATGATTACCAGGGAGCGGTTTCTATGTCGATGCTGGTTCGGAAATGCCCCAAATGTAGCAAGTTGTTTTGGAAAAAAGAAGAAGAAGTTGAGTATGCCGATGAGAATACCTTGAAAGTCGTCTGCAATCATTGTCAACAGGTTTTGCGCATCCCGCTCATTACTCAAGGCGCCAACGCTGGTGCTCCAAAAATGGGGCATTAACATCATTAGTCCCACCATCTTCCGTGCTTCGCTACCTGCACCTTTTTCGGTTCCCACTATGGCGCGTAACCATTTTTCTTCTCTGCGATAAATTTCTCACCTGATGCGACACGAACACTGGGCCGGCTTAGATGTGTGCATCACGGGTGGGCTGGATCGCCAAGGAAGTGGCGAAGGCCCTCTTGTGGTGCTCTTGCATGGGTTCGGTGCCCCGGGGGATGATTTAGTCGCCTTATGGCGCTATCTAAAAGTTCCCGATGAGGTGCGCTTTCTCTTTCCTGCCGCCCCTCTAAACCTGGACATGGGTTTTGGGGACGCCAAGGCCTGGTGGATGTTGGATATGGAACGCGTCACACAAGCCCGGGCAGAAGGGCAATGGGAGGCATTATCTCAAGAGGTACCACGTGGACTGGAACGCGCTCGAACACTGGTCCAGAACCTTCTCACTCAGGCCTTGGAAGCCTTATCGGTTCCTTCTGGTTCGCTGGTATTAGGCGGATTTTCCCAGGGCGCCATGCTGTCAACCGACCTGGCCCTCCATTCCAATATGTCTTTCGCCGGTTTAGCCTTGCTCTCAGGCACGCTCATCGCCAAACACGAATGGCTTGCTCGTCTCCCTCACCGCCAAGGTCTCCCGGTCTTTCAAAGCCACGGAACCGACGATCCCATTCTGTCGTTTTCGATGGCCCAACAACTCCGTGACCATATCCAAGCAGCGGGACTTCCTATTAATTGGGTCGAATTCCCTGGTGGCCATGAGATTCCCATTCAAGTTTTGGAAGGTCTGAGCACGTTTATCCAGTCCGTCCTGTATCCTGAGGGGAAAAAAGAGTAAATAGCCAGAAATCAACTTGAGAAATTCTTCCTCCGCCTTCTCCTCACTCCTTATTTCTTATTATTTCAGATCGACATTGCGCAGAAAATTCGCTCTTCTGTATAGTGATGACTGACCATTTCACTTTTTCACCAGGATTGAACCACTCAGATGATGACCTTTGAAGATCTCAGCACTCAGCTCCAACAAGCCTTAGGCGAGGCCGAAGTCTCCGTTCTTGATCGAACTGGCACCATGGACCACTTTACAGTCAAAGTGATTTCCGATGCCTTTGAAGGAAAGAATTTGTTAGACCGCCACCGAATGATTTATCAAGCCCTTGACGCACCTATGAAAGACGGACGCATCCATGCTTTAGAAATTCAAGCCAAAACCAAAAACGAAGCCCAAGGAGGATAACCCTTATGAGCACACCTATTGAAGATGAAATCAACCAAGAGATTTCCCAACACAAAATTCTTATTTACGGCAAGGGCACGAAGACTGCGCCGCAATGCGGATTCACCGTAGAAACCATGGAATTTTTTAATAAGTTTGGCTACCCCTATGAATTAATCAACGCACTACCAAATCCTGAGAAGCGCGAAGCCCTTTCAAAAATGACCAACTGGCCCACTCTGCCCAAAGTCTTCATCAATGGACAGTTTTATGGCGACACCGATGTCTTGGGGCCGATGGAAGAAAAAGGGGAATTACAACCCCTTCTAAAAGCCGCCTTCCCGGATCAAGCCTAAACTCAGAATATGCGTGAGGAGTGAGGCGAGAAGGAAGCCCCTTTTCCCCTCATTCCCCACTCGGTATTTCCTTCAAGTCTTACGTTCCCCTGCTTTTTAGCTTCCTCTCACAGGATTCCCCTCTTATTTAGGTCTCTCATCACCGAACCGTTCTCAGCAGTTGTTTCTCAATCCTTCTCCTTACTGAGTTTCTCGGGCTCAGACGTATCAAGCCCTACGTAGACATTCCGATACCTTTAACCATGCAAGGGAAATCGTTCAATCACATCTTCACTATCACCATACTTCTGGGGCTGTTGTTGTCCTCAACAGCTTCAGGAAACCATTTAGATCCATTATTTCCCAACTCAGGTCCCCCCAAAATCCACACACCTAGACCAGCAGGAAAGCCAATCCCTCCCATACGAACAACTCCTGTTTCATTGCCCCAGGGCATAGTCAATAAAACAGCCCCCTCTCCAACAGAACCTCCCTCCCTCGCAGCTAACGCTGAACAGACAAAACACACTCCAAAATCTCAGGCCAAATTGGGATGGCGGTTCTTGTTGAATAAACAACCACAAGCAGCCATGACCGCCTATCGCGAGGCCGTCAGACAAAACCCAAAATCGGCCAACGCCCATTTGGGTTTGGGCATGTCACTGAAAAATTTAGGGCAGGTCGAACTCGCTAAAAAGGCGTTTGGTAAGGCCGTCGACCTCGATCCACGTCTGCCCTCCGCGCTCGTTCATTTAGGGTACCTGTATGCAGAGGGTCATTTTGGGACCCCAGACCCCTCAACAGCCCGTCGACTGTTTAAGGAAGCGGCTCAGCTTGGTGATCCGTTCGCTGTCATTGCGCTCCTCGATCTTCAATCAGGCTCCACTCTCTAGGAGCTAAAGCTAAAGAATCCCCACCTCAAGACCGATATTCAACAACAATCGAATAGAGTTCCTGCAATACGGCAGGATAGTCAGCAAAAATAAGGAATTCGTTTCCAAGGAGCAGGTTCATATGTTGAAGAAAATTTTTCGACCCGTTTCACACGAACAAGGGTTTACTTTAGTCGAAATGATTGGCGTCTTGGCGATCATTGCCATTCTGATCGCCTTATTACTTCCAAAGGTTTTTCAACTTGTCGCCTCATCCAATGCCAGAGCACTCGCCGCAGCAGTACGCACCTACGAAACGTCCATTGTGAATTATTATGCAGATATTGGATCACTCTATCCTCTAAATGTCGCTGGAGCACCCCAAGGGGAAACTAGTGGACTAAGCACGACAGTCCGGTCACTTCCCGCTCGTCTCACATTGAATTCAGCTGATCCCCTAAATGTGGGAACGGGTTCATGGCCACGTTTTCGAGGGCCTTATCTGGAAAAATTTAATAGTGCGAATCCTCCAGGTCTCGGGATAACCATGACCATGCCCTCCACAGCCGCAAATAATTTCGGTGCCGCCCCTGCATTTAATCAGAATAATTTCGATTTGGATGGCAATAACACCAATGACATCGCCAATGCTTCTCAAGTGACCTGGCTCTTTGTGGACGACGTCACCCAAGCACAATTCGAGGAAATTGATGGAATCATTGACTCTGGAGTTGGCACAAATCTGGGAGAGCGTCAGGTACGTGGACGGGTCAAATGGCAAGCTGGCGGCGGTGGTCAAATGCGTCTTTATTTGGGAAGTCAATAAAAGACGTCATAACCTATTGAACTCCAAATTCTGGTGTGTACACACCTCCTCATCCCATTTCTCCTAATTCACCCTCGAAATCGGGTACTCAAGCCTGATGAGTTTTAACTAGCCTTACCAGACGATCCATGTCCTCCACGTCTTCTCCAACGACATCTGCAAGACCCCAATTAGGGGCCTCTCTCCTTCAGGACGGGTGGATTTCGCAAGAACAATTAGACCTGGCATTACGGGAAGCGAAGCGCCATAGCGTCATGCTCGGGCAAACATTGATTAGCCTGGGTTTTATCACAGAAAAAATTCTGGCCCACTATCTCGCTGAGGGTACCCAAACAGCCATGGTCGATCTCACGGCTGTGTTCATCCCTCCTGAAATCCTGGCTCTCGTTCCTTACGACATGGCTTCACACCTTCAAGTACTCCCCCTAAGCAAACGTGGACAAGTCTTAGACCTCGCTATGGCCGATCCCTTAGATATCATGGCGGTCGATGCCATTGAAAACCAAACAGGCCTCAATATCCATACCCAAACGGCTCCTGCCCAAGAACTCTCCGAGGCCATCGAAGGCCATTACGCCCATACCGAATCCATCAAGCAACTACTTGACGAATTAGCCGCCAAAGGCTTTTCGGATCTTGGAGAAGATGCGAGTCAGGAAGCCCCGTTGATCCGTCTGTGCAATCAATTGATCGCAGCTGGGATCCAGTCTCGGGTGACCGATATTCATATCGAACCAGACGAACAATATTTGCGCATTCGCATGCGAATCGATGGAATCCTGACCCAGGAATTGCTCATTTCCAAACCCCTTCAGGCTCCCATTACCGCCCGGCTGAAACTCATGGCGAATTTAAATCTCACAGAAAAACGCACACCGCAGGATGGACGAATTTCTTTTACCATGGGCAACCGCCGAATTGATCTTCGCGTGTCCACCCTCCCAACCAATTTCGGTGAAAGCATTGTCCTGCGGATCCTGGACAAAGGGGCCCTCAAGCTAGAATTCCGAGCATTGGGCTTTACCACGAAAGATCAAGCGCGCATTCAGTCCCTCATTAAACGGCCGCATGGAATCATTCTGGTAACCGGCCCCACTGGGAGTGGGAAAACCACAACCTTGTATACTGCCCTTCGTCATGTCAATGCAAAAGAGAAAAGCGTCTTTACGCTCGAAGACCCCATCGAATATCAAATGCCCCTGATCCGCCAAACCCAAGTCAATCCCGATATTGATATGACCTTTGCAACCGGCCTCCGAGCCCTGCTTCGTCAAGATCCAGACGTTATCTTGGTCGGGGAAATTCGAGACCAAGAAACTGCTGACCTGGCCATGCGTGCCGCCTTAACTGGGCATTTGGTCTTTTCCACATTGCATACCAACGATGCCCTCGGAGCCATTCCCCGGCTCATCGACATGGGCATCGAGCCATTTCTCTTAGCCTCCGCACTCACAGCGGTCATTGGCCAACGCCTCGTGCGATGTATTTGTCCTGGATGTAAAGTCGAACGAAAAGACGCGAAACAAGTCTTAGCTGAGCTCCAAGTCGAGCTCCCGATCGACATGCCCCCAACGCTCTGGACCGGTACAGGCTGCCGAACCTGCAGCAATACTGGCTATTCAGGACGAGCTGGGATATACGAAATTATTCTCATCACAGATCAGCTTCATGCCCCTATCGTCCATGGACCAGACATCGCCGCCATTCGAGCCATGATTCATAAAGAAGGCATGCCCACGATGTTTCAAGATGGATTGCTGAAAGCCCTCAACGGCGTGACGACATTAGAGGAAGTTTTGAGGGTCGCCGGTGGCTAATTTTCAGTATCGTGCCATTGATGCACGGGGCAATCCTACTGAGGGAGAGATGACGGCGCTCGATCTCTCCCAATTGGAACAGCGGCTCCAAGATATGGGACTCTGGCTTGTGCGTGCCCTGGAGGCCAAGCCCACAACTTCGACACGTTCCGGTAAATTGGGGAAGATCAAATCTCGCGATCTCCTGGAGTTTTGCACCCATATGTTTACCCTATTAGAGGCCGGTATCCCACTGTCTCAGGCCATTAAAAACTTGTCAGAAGAATCCTCGAATCTGCAATTGCGCGCGACCTTACAAAATGTTTTCCAACAGGTTGAGGCCGGCACCCCGCTTCATGTGGCCATGGGCCAATACCCTACGATATTTTCTCCACAAGTGACCAACCTGGTCCAGGCGGGCGAAGAAAGTGATACGTTGGCTGAGACATTTAAAGAACTGGAACGGTATTTAGACTGGGTGGATCAAATCCGTGGCGATGTTCGTCAAGCCACGATTTACCCCAGTATCGTCATTGTCGCGGTAATAGGCCTCCTGACCTTGTTGTTTAGCTTCGTAATCCCACGATTTGTTCCCATTTTACAGGATCTGAATGTCCCTCTCCCATTCATCACCGTCCTCGTGATCAGTATCAGCGAACTCATGGTCAACACTTGGTATATCTGGATGCCAATTCTTCTCAGTATGCCGTTGGCATGGTGGGTAGGACGAAACTTTATCCCCGGATTCTCATTCTGGCGTGACCGGGTCACCTTACAATTACCCATCATCGGGGAACTGCTCCAGATGCTAACCTTGTCAAAGTTTGTCCAAAACTTTGCGGTGCTCTATCGGGCTGGAATTCCCGTCCTCCAGTGTCTGGAATTGTGTCGTGGAGTAGTCGGCAACCAGGTCGTCTCCAAAGCTCTCAAACAGGTTGAACGCAACATTGCAGAGGGTTCAACCATTCATGAATCTCTTCAAAAACACTCAATTTTCCCGCCTATGATGATTCAAATGATTTCCGTTGGCGAAACCACGGGAAGCTTACCGAAAACCCTCATGAACGTAGCCAATTATTATAATCGAGAAATTCCGCGGCGGGTGAAGAAGGCCTTTGCCATATTCGAACCGGTTATTACCCTAGGACTGATCAGCATCGTGGGAATTGTCGCTCTCGCCCTCTTCCTGCCCATGATGAGTCTCATGGGTGGAATCAAGTGAAAACGGCATGGGACCCATGCCTCACCAAGACCTGAACTCTTCCTACATTTCCTTGCATAACCTTTCCCAAAGAGGCTTTTCCCTCATTGCCCTTATCGGAGTCCTGGCGGTGATCACAATCAGCCTCTCACTCGCCACTCCTACCTTCGTCAAAATTTTTGAACGTGAACATCAAGAGGTAGAACGCCTTCAGCTTCGCCGCATTGCAGATGGCATTCAACAATATCTGGAACAGAACAAAGCCTTTCCACCAGCGCTGACGAGTCTCGTCCCTGATTATGTCCCCTTTTCTACAGCACAGGCCAGCACGAATGCTCATGGGTTTCCACGTCATTATGCCATTCATCCAGCCATGGTCGGTTTTAACAATAACATCGGACTATCAACCTCCGAACTCGTCAACGCCCGCTTCCTGCTCTTATCCAATCTCACTCAGGACGTGGCCCCAACTATCACGACGCTTGCTGAATTCGAAACCTGGTGGGGAACGAATGAGTCTGCCACCCCAGGCCTGCATATCAATCGAGAAAATGTAGGCAAAATGTTTCACCAACTGACCATTGATCAAAACGGTGATGGCGGAAGTTATGAGCTGAATAGCTCGGCTACACACTCTGGGGGAGGCCCCCTTACCCTACACAGCAACTATCATCTCATGGGAACTACTATTGGATTTGATGAAGCAGATTCCTATAGTGCACCCGAGGTGCAATTTGCTTTAACGACCAACACAACATACTGGTTTGATCCAAATTGCACTGTAGGAAAACGGTGGAATCCCATGGAACCAAATTGTGGCAGTATCGGAAGCGTCAGAGATGAGTTTAATGCCATTGCCTACAATGGCAACGATGGGACACAGAGCTGGGCAACTGACTGGCAGGAATCGGGTGAGGCAGATGGGCCGACAAGTGGGAAAATGCAAGTTGTCACTGATGCTCAATGTGCAGCCGGAAACTGCTTCCAATTTGGCGGAGGCGGGGGAGGCCCGCCAACATCAGTCAATCGGGAAACCGATTTATCCGGAGCTTCTTCAGCAACCCTCACCTTTAGTTACCTCCGGACTGCCGGAGGCAATGGGGGAAACATCAGCGTTCAAATCTCAGGGGATGGCGGGGTATCGTGGACCAATCTTCAGACCTATACAATGAACGGCAGCGATATCAGCCAAGTCCCACAAACCTTTGACCTTACGGCCTACATTGCCGCAAACACGCAGGTTCAATTTGTTCGTTCAGGGAACGTGAATCGTTTCTTACTTGCGGACAACATCGAAATCTCCTGGAATTGATATCGGTGCGGGGGAAAAAGGGAAGGGGTGAGGAGAAGGACCATCGTTCCCTTCAACATACTCCTTGCTCCTCACATCCTTCTTCCCAACTCCTCTAATTAAGATCGGCCCCTCATTTTCCGACAAATAAAGGAGAAGTATACCCGGCAAAATTTGCCAGCCCCCCCTAGGATAGACTTGGGCCCGGGCTAGAACGACACGGAGAGCATCAAGGAATGTTCAGCACGTCCAGAATCAAAGGCAGCAAGTCTACAGAGCGAAGGATAATCGTATTCATACGGCCAGCTTTCGGGGCCTCGAACCCTCACGCGACCCATCTCACATCTTGCGTCGGGTTCACCTTGGTGGAACTCATTGGGGTTTTAGCCATAATAGCGATTCTTGCGAGTTTAATTACCCCAAACGTCATCAATCAACTACGAAGCGCCAGGCGTGATGCGGAAGATCATCAATTGGCCAACATCGCTCAAGGTATCGAATTGTTCGTCCGCCAAAACCGCTCATTTCCAGCCAATTTAGCCGCCCTTAGTCCTGACTTTGTGCCAACATCGACAGGACAACTCACCAATAACCCCAATGGATTTTTGCGCTATTTCTTTGTTCAACCGAATATCGGTGGCTTTACGAACGCCGTAGGGTTAGCGCCTGCTGCGCTAGCGGATTCACGATTTTTACTCATAACCAATTTAATACAAAATGCCGCGCCATCAATCACGACGGATGCGCAATTCGAAACCTGGTGGAATATCGACGAAACCGGGACAGCGGATCTTAAAATCCATCGAGGGCATGTTGGCCATTTGTTTCATCTGCTGAGTCTCTCGGCCGATGGAGCTGGAGGCAGTTACGCGGTAGATGGAACGTCCACGAATTCCGGCGGAGGCACCTTGGCCGCACATATTCGTTATCACGTGGTTGGAACGACGGTCGCATTGGATGAAGCGAATACTTTTGGAACCGCTGAAACACAATTCACTTTGGTTTCCGAAGCGGGCTATCAATTTGATCCCGACTGTCCCAATGGGTCGCAATGGCGGGTAATCAGTAGTGGGTGTTACGCACCATAGGAAATCGATCAGAAGATGCCCGCATCATTTAAAACAATCCATTTAAAAGAAGGTTTTTGGCCGACGCTCTTGAACTTTTCGGATCAATTGCACAAGACATGGTCCAAGAAAGGACTCACGGTGCTGAGTGTGAGTCTGGTGAATGGTCGTTTCAGAGCCATCGCCACTATTAATGATTCTATCCACAAGAGTTGGGAAAAACCTGGGATTATTTTGAGATCCAACGGACTCTACCAAGCTATCTCAGAGGCTATCGACTATACAGAATTTCCAGGTACTGACATTGCCATACTTGTAGAAGACAATCGATGTAAGACCCTTACCGTTCAACTCCCGGTGATGTCGCGTACGGACTTAATCCCCATTCTTGAACGAAAAGCCCACCAAGCTAAGACCTGGGAAGGGCCAGCAGTGTGGCGCTCTCGTTCCGGGCTGCAGGCCAGGGGAAAAGTTAGCATCCATCTCGAAATTTGGCCACAAAGCTTTATCAATGAAATTATTCAGATCTGTGCAGATTTAGGCTTACAGCTTCGACAGCTCGCTCCCCTATCGGCACTTTCAGAAAGTCAGCTGAGCACCTTGTCCATTGAAGCCGGTGAAGCCACCATTCTCATCAACATATTAGAGGGAAAAGTGTCCTTCATCGCCGGTGGAGAAGATGGAGTTCCCATCCTGATTCGGCATCTTGCTCCT
>JAJDBR010000182.1 GCA_029261275.1 Nitrospirales bacterium | reverse complement strand
GCGAGACATGGGATCGCCACAAAAGGAACATTCTGGGGGGGGACCGTAATCAATCTTTGGAATGACGGGCAGTTCAATATCTAATTCGCATTCATCGTCATCATCATTATACATAGAGCATGTATCCTATTCTTCCTCATCCGTCTTTTTCGGTTTTGCCTTCGCTTTAATCGCTTTTTCTGCACTTTCCCGAGGCGGTACGCCAATAAAGGTCAGGCGCCCATTAATAATCGTGGCCGGCACAGCTCGAATCGAATGCCGTTCAGCCAATTCTTGCCCTGGCTCCGAAGAAATATCAATTTCACGATAGGTAAAACTATATTTGACCTTCATCCCTTTCCACATCGTTTTTGCGGAAGGACAGGCCGAACAGGTTTTCGACACCAACAACGTCACATTTGCCATAACCCAACACTCCCTTTCACCACATTCAATAAAGGCTCATCCTAGCATCGAAGAAAAACCCCGGGCAAGGCACACCCAAACCTCGTGAGGCATCAGGTATTACTTGCTATCTCACATTTTGCCTTTTATGCGATGCTTACTAGGAAAGAGCATCCGTAAAGGGCTCGCATCATTACCACCTGTAGGTTGGCCAATCGAACTGACGCTCTTATCCGTTGGCGAACCCTGTTTGAGCCAGGCGAGTTGGTTCGCCCTCCATTTTTTTGCGGAAGTACGGTTTAATATGGCCGACCTGGGTGAAACTGTGAATGGTACGTCGAAGAGCACGTCCGTTGCTGAGTCCTTCGGAACGTGCCAAATAACAAGCTCGGCTACCGGGACAAACCCCGGAAAAATCAACATCTCAATTGACAATCTCACCCCATTTTCAAAAAACCATTTTTTCACAATTATCTTTTCGTGTCTGACCCCTAAAATTCATATCAAGTGTTTTTCCATTGATCGATTATTTGGTTGTACATTTCTTCAACTTCACCTCCAACATCATCGCATGAAAAATACAAGATATTGAGGGCGTTATACATATCTTTTTCATATTTTAAGTATTGCATCAACTCCAATACACGCTTCACTGATAGTTCTTCACCCTCAAGCATAGCTTCGGCTGCTTCAGTAATTGGAGAAAGCAGCTTGTGTGCGAAGTCTTTTCGCCACCAACGATAAAGACCTTTTTTTTTGTTTCAAGAGGGACTTCCTTGGGTGCCCTGACAACTTCATGGAGAATCATAAAAACAGCATTATCAGATATGTTTCTGGCTTTGTGAATAAGTTCAAGAGATTTAGAACCATCTTCATATGGGAAAAGACAATCAATTGAATTGATAAATTCTTCCTCGGATATATCACACATTTGGCTATTTAGCTTGCTAGGAAATTTAAATACACGTGGATTTCAACCAACCAGAAAGGATAAGACTGGCTTTCCATTCGGCCAAACTCATAGGGTGCAGATATATGGCGTCAAAACATCAATCTCGTTTACCCGGGTCGAGTTCGATGATCCCTTTGCGAATGGCCAGAATCGCGGCTTGCGTCCGATCATAGGCATGGAGTTTATGGAAAATATTGCGGACGTGATTTTTGACAGTTTTCTCGCTCAAATCCAGGACATTGGCAATTTCCTTATTTGTTTTGCCATCAGCGACTAATTGCAGGACGGTAATTTCCCGATCGGTGAGATCATGTTCTAAAATTCCCTTCCTCTTCCCTTTGCCCTCGGAGAGCAATGAAAATTCCGCCAAAATCTTACTGGCGACGGATGGATGAATAAGCGACTCGCCTTTCGCGATCGTTCGGATCGCCGCAATAATTTGTGCCGAATCGCAATCTTTGAGGAGATAGCCTGTTGCCCCAGCTCGCACAAGGTCAAAAATATATTGCTGCTCCTCATACATCGTGAGGGCGACCACCCCAATATGCGGGAACTCGCGCTTGATAATGCGTGTGGCTTCGATCCCTGTCATACCCGGCATACTGACATCCATAAGAATGACATCCGGCAACAGGGTTCGTGTCTGTTCAACCGCCTCGCCGCCATCTTTGGCTTCTCCGACGACTTGAATATCATCTTTCGTTTCGAGAATCGCCGATAGCCCTTCTCGCACGACGCGATGATCATCGACGATCAGGACTTTAGTTCTTTTTGGCATAACCCATTTTCTCCTTTGTCGCGAGCGGGACGGTAATTTCCACGATCGTTCCGGTTCGAGGCTTCGACACCCACCGGATATCGCCCCCCAACATCCTAGCACGTTCCTTCATACTTCTGACCCCAAAATGATCCCATTTCTCTGGATTCTGACTTTCCTCCTCTACATCAAAACCTTGACCATTATCTGATACCGTCGCTTCTAACAAATCCTTCGTGAGATGAACGTTGACCGCTACTTTCGTGGCTTTGGCATGCTTGACCACATTACTCAAGGCTTCCTGCACCATGCGAAAAACAAAGACTTTAGCTTTAGGATCAAGCTGCGATTCATTGCCAGTTCCCTCAAAGGTGGTTCCAATCCGATGTTCTCGTTCATACGACGTCAGATAATTCGACAAGGCCGGGATGAGCGCCAAGTGATCATACTGCCCAGGACGGAGATTATACACCACTTCTCGCGCCTCCTGAATGGCATGCTTCAATTCCGCTTTGGTTTGATTCATCATGGTCAATCCCTTGTTGGGATCCTCAGATACGAGCTCCCGCACCCGTTCCATCTTAAGATTGACACCCACCAACGTTTGGACGAGCCCATCATGAATTTCACAAGCGATGCGCGTACGTTCTTCATCCACGGCTCCTTCGGCCTCTTCCTTCACATACAGACGAAAGAGCGATTGATAGCGAGTCAGAGTATTTTCTATTTCGACCGATGCACGAATCCGTGCTTCAATGAGTTGCCACATAAATTTAGCACTCGCCCCCCCCACAAGTGCTAGGTGCGGGGCTTGCACATCCAAAAGTTTCTGCTCCACCTCTGGATCACCAGTGACGTCAATCACTAAATCCACATCTTTCATTTTCAAAAGATCTTGGTAACGGCGCCGGACAGGAATTCCTAATTTTTTGGCCAGACGGACTCCCCTCGTCACAGGCCGGATTTCCGCCACGCCCACCACAGTGACAAGTGGATCTTCGGCAAAAATTTCCATGAGGGCCGTGCCCCCATGCCCCGCCCCAATAATGGCCACCCGGCTCGCAGTGACACCTTTTGGCGATCGATTAGCTGTTGGCTTTTGTGAAGACAGGGCGCGTTTGGTAGGCTTGGAAGATTTGAGAGATGACATGAAAGCACTCGCGCAATGTGGTCGCTACACTGGAGAACCTTACGGAGGAATCTAATAACCCCCTCCTGGTTCAGAAGGGAAGGGAATAGGTCATCCCACCATTCAGATTATGGGGTAGTCGATTGACCGCAACCTCTATTAGGAACGCCCAGATTCATGGGTTAATGCACGGATCGTATCCATGAATTGGTCGATGTCCTTAAATTCTCGATACACCGAGGCAAATCGCACATACGCGACCGGATCAAGTTCCTGTAAAGCCCGCATGACTTCTTCCCCAACCGCACGACTGGGTACTTCAGTTTCCCCCAAGTCTTGAAGCCGTTTCTCTATCCGATCTGTTGCACCACCCAAGGCCCCGATACTGACAGGACGTTTTTCACAAGCCTTTTTCAGACCCGCTAAAATCTTCGCTCGATCAAATGGCTCACGCCGGTTGTCCTTTTTGACTACCATGGGGAGATTTTCTTCAATACGTTCATAGGTCGTAAATCGCCGCTTACAGCCAAAACATTCCCGCCGCCGCCGAATCACTTCGCCTTCTCGTGCAGTTCGTGAGTCAATCACTTTATCCTCAAGTTTGTCGCAGAAGGGACATTTCACGGGAGTGCGTCCTTTGTTTGGAGGGAAGGGTAGAGGAAGAAGGTTAGTAGGGATGAAAGATGGGGAAGCGGGCACACAAGTTTTTGACTTCTCGAAAAATTCGCTTATGAAGCGCCGTATCTTGCGCGTGTTGGATGATGTCATCCGCCCATTCGACAATTTGTTCCATCTCGGCTTCTCGCATTCCACGAGTAGAAACCGTTGGAGTCCCAATGCGAATACCACTGGCGACCATCGGTGGCTTCTCATCAAAAGGCACGGCGTTTTTATTCACGACAATGCCCGACGCATTCAAGGCCGCTTCAGCCTCTTTGCCCGTGACATTTTTTGAATTGAGATTTAAGAGAAAGAGGTGAGTCTCCGTTCCGCCGGAAACCACTTGGTAGCCCCGTTTCACAAAGCTTTCTGCTAACACTTTGGCGTTGGCCAGCACTTGCTTTTGATACGCGGTGAACCCTGGAGCCAGAGCTTCTTTAAACGCCACAGCCTTAGCCGCCACCACATGCATGAGCGGCCCACCCTGAATTCCTGGAAAAATCATTTTGTCCACAGCTTTGGCATGTTCTTCCTTACACATGATCATGCCCGAGCGTGGCCCACGTAAGGTCTTATGCGTCGTCGTCGTCACAAAATCGGCATAGGGTACCGGACTGGGGTGAAGCCCCGTCGCCACCAACCCTGCAATATGGGCAATATCCACCAACAAATACGCGCCAATGGATTTGGCGATGGCTTGAAAACGAGGGAAGTCGAGAATCTTCGCATAAGCGCTGGCACCGACCACGAGCATCCTCGGTCGAACTTCCTTCGCTTGTTTCTCCACGGCATCATAATCAATAGCTTCGGTTTCTCGATCTACACCATAGGTCATCGATTGGAAAATTTTCCCGGAAAAATTGACGCGACTACCATGGGTCAGGTGGCCGCCATGTGCCAGATCCATCCCCATAATCGTATCGCCAGCCTTGAGAACAGCTAAGTAAGCCGCCATATTGGCTTGTGAGCCTGAATGCGGCTGAACATTAACGTGCTCACAATCAAAGAGTTCTTTGGCACGGGCGATGGCCAGTTCTTCTACCACATCTACATACTGGCAACCTCCATAATATCGTTTCCCAGGATAGCCTTCGGCATACTTATTGGTCATGAGACAGCCTTGGGCACCTAAGACCGCAGGACTGGCATAGTTTTCAGAGGCGATCAACACTAAATTTTCGCGCTGTCGCTTTTCTTCAGACCGAATCGCCGCATACACCTCATAATCTGAGTCGCGGATAGCCTTCAATGTCCCAACTGAATGACGCATGGATTATTCGGATTCTGCCATTTCGGCAGGGGCTTCTTGGGAGGCTGGAGCTTCCGGCACCACTTCTTCTCCAGCCTGTTTCACAACCGTGACTTGGATTTTTGTTACCACATCGCGATGTAGTTTAATGGGCACGGGAAACGTGCCCAATTCTTTCAACGGTTGGGGTAATTGTATTTTGCGACGGTCCACCGTCATCCCCTGGGTAGCCAATTGCTCGGCAATATCCTTTGAAGTCACCGAGCCAAACAATTTATCGTCCTTCCCGGTTTGGACTTCAAAGGTCAATGAAACATTGGACATTTGTTTCCCAATATCTCCTAAGGCTTCGATTTCTTTCGAAGCCTTTTGATCGATTTGCCGCTTTAGATGCTGCAATAATTTCACTTGCCGCTCTTCTGCCAACACGGCTTTTTTACGCGGCAACAGAAAATTTCGGCCATACCCATCTGCCACGGTTAAGACATCGCCCAAATACCCCAAACCTTCGACATTTTCTTGCAAAATCACCTTCATAGATAGCTCTCCTTAGCCTAGCGAATAAGGGAAACATCTTAAGACCGATGGGGGAAAAAGTCAATTGAATGGCCCTGTTGCTTCGCATTTATAATAGATAGCGATGGTAGTATGGGTTGAGAAAACGCCAGAGGAGCCAGCTTGACGTTTGCCCATTTTCAGGATGCCCCTGAGATACCGTATACTGGGCCAGAGTATTCAATAGGTAAATATCTCCACGTAGATATAGGGATCTTGGCGCAACATGATTTCTCAAACCATTTGGAGAGCGTTGATTCTTATGTGGTTGGTGCTGGCTCCCTTTCCAGCCATGGCCGAGGAAGGAATGACCAGCAACCCACCTGGACCCGAACCCTTCACGGACCTGAATCTTCGATTCAGCAATCGTCCACTGAACCCTCCTGAGAACCTGATTGTCCAAACCATCCCCCTAAACGATTTCTCAGTCGCCTCTCCTTTTGTGGCCCCAGTTCCACAAGCCGTCATTTTCGAAGACGACCAACGCCAACGTCTGGCAGTTCTTTCCACCAACGAGGCCGGACTGCTCACCCTATTTCTACTGGAACCACTCCCCCTTGATCCCAAGCTACCCAGCCTGGTTCAATGTGCGAATGCTCACAGTTGTCAGACAGATCGAACGCCCTTAACTGGTGGACTAGGATGCTTAGCGGTTTGCCTCAAAGAACTTCTAGAGACCGTTGCCGGCAATCCCCTCCCTCGATGAACACATGAAACTCGACGAACTTCTTGCACAATCAGCATCGCAACTTCTTGATGAACGGGACGTTGCCATGAACCAGGGGCTCGATGCTCCCTTAGATATTCCCCATGCGTCCCACCTCGGCAAAGTAGGCTCCCTCCATCTGTATCGCTGCGAAGTCTTGCCAGGAAGCAAAATGATCGCCGATGTCCCGATCACGCTCTTACCTGGAAACGACATGGAGGCCACCGAAGGCTATCTTCTAGGCTGGGGGAATGGCGCACTCCTGATTCAAACCTTTGACCATGTGGGCCAAACGCTAGAACATTGCACCCTTATTCCCGACACCTCAGGATTCTTAGAGACCGGCGCGGCCCGGCTTTCCGACATGGCCACCAAACCCGACTCGTTTACCCTTGGACCAGCCGAACGACTAGTACCCTGGCTCCAGCCATCTCCGGGATCGGATGCGCAACAGATCCGAGATAATATTCCGACCACCGTCCTATCGATGCAATGGGGGGATGACCGTGCATCGCGATGGACCAAACTGACCGCCCTCATCGTCGACCAAGTGCGGAAAAATAAACGCATTCTCCTGGTCGCACCCGATCATGAAACCGTCGATGCATTAACTGGGGCGGTTGCCCGAGCCTTAAAGATGGCTGCCCTACCTCACCGCAGCATACTCTGTCGCTATGAACTGCCACTCACCAAAGAAGCAGCCACCATGCCCATTTATGAATTAGGGTATGAAGCCCAGATGTATCACTTTTATGCCAAAGCGAATGCCAACAAAGTCGCCCTACGCAAAAAATATGATCGCTTCCGGGAACTGACGCCCATCTTGGCTTACAAACGCGATAAGCAAAAAGATCTCAACGAAGTGAAACTCTTAGAATGGCGACTGCTCACCCAACTCAGTGATTGGCAGGGGAAAGTAAAAGGCATCGATAAAATTCTGTTGGACTATGAAGCGTTGCCCATTTGGAAGCGGATGGGCATGCAATTCGCTGGGAAAAATGTGGCGACGTTGGCGGAATACCGCGTGATCTACGAAGGCAAAATCCATGGACTCATGCAGGAGGTCGAGGTGGCTCAAGCCCGCATCAAAGAACTCATTCCTGAAGCCACGATCCCGAAAGATATGCGGCCGGAATACGATGTACTCAAAGAAGAAATCAAACGACTTGGCGGCACCAAGAAAATTCGAGAAATGCTCAGCGCGGGAGAAGGTACCAATCGGCAAGCGTTTGCGCAAAACAAACGAGTCATGGCGACCACCCCTGGTCGGATCTTAACCGATCCCCTCTTTCGCAAAGTTCCCTATGATCTTCTCATTGTGGACGACGCTCCCCGCATCCCCACTCCGCTACTCCTTGCTGCCAGCGGACTCATTCGTGAGCGCATTTTCCTGAGTGGAGATACCAATGATCTCGTTCAAGGAGAACACCTAGGTCAAATGTGTTGGCCGCACAAATTCTTGGGAACCATGCTCAGTTCCCCTGCGCAACCCGCCCCCGTTGGATAAATATTGGAATCGTCTGTACCACCGCCTAATTATTTGTCATGCCCGCGAAGGCGGGTATCCAAAAAGCTTCCTGACAAATTTGGAATCCCGCCCGCACGTGAATTCTCTCACCGACAAATTACTTCGTTCCTTATTCTGAATAATTGATGAACCACTCAATACCTTGACCGCTTTTCGATAAAAGACGATAATCGCATTCACGTGCCGAAGTGGCGGAATGGCAGACGCACTAGATTCAGGGTCTAGCGCCCTCCGGGGTGTGCGGGTTCAAGTCCCGCCTTCGGCACCAGCTTTTCGCATTTCCTCAATTTCCCCAAAACTCGCCAGTAAGCACATAGTAAGCACGGCAAATACCTCATCTCTGTCCGACCTTTCCGTGCCATCCCCTAGTCCTCCTGTCCCCGTGGATGAATAGTCCAGTTACAGTTCTCTGCGTATGCCGCATCATCAACGCCAATGGGTTGCGGCGGACTTCAATCATGCCTGAGGCAAATGCCTAGGCGTTTCATCTAGATTTTCTATTCAATTAATTCAATAGATTCTGCGCAACCTGTTGGAAGACTAGTGTTTTGAGTACGTTCATTTCGTTCTTCATTATTTCCATTTGTGCGTCCTTCTCGGCCATCGCATTCTTCAAGCCTTCCGTTTCGGTCTCGTTCGCCGTTACCTCGCTATGCAGTTGTTCAATATAGATATGCGCTTTCTCCAGTTCTTCCAGCATCCCCTGGCTGCGAGTGGCGACATTCACCATCGGCTTCCCCTGAGCATTGACCTGTCCTGCCCCCACCGCTGGTAAGTGGTGGTGCTCCCACATATACGCGGCATGGTCGTCGATGGATTCCAGCGCATACTCGGGGGTAAAGACATAATCGGGATTACTGATG
>JAJDBR010000181.1 GCA_029261275.1 Nitrospirales bacterium | reverse complement strand
TGGTGGAGGTGAGGGGAATCGAACCCCTGTCCGAGAACATTCAGCACAACAGCCCTACGTGTGTAGCCGATGATTTAAAATTCGCAGTTGCCCACGCCCACCGACCGGCTTAGAGCGCCCGCTAGCCCAGAACGTTCTCATCCGCCGCCTCTGAGCATCAGCATTGGACCAGCCTGCAAAGTGTCGCCTCTTCCCCTCCCGCAGACAAAGAGGGGAGAGACGTCGCAGTCAATTAAGCTGCGAGAGCCAAAGGTTCGTTGGCAATTAATGTTTTCCCGAAGGTTTTACGAGACTCCGAGAGCTCGACACGCTCTGTTGACCTCTTGCTTCCCGTCGAAGCCAGTCACCCCCATATTGAATGTTTGCCATGTTCCCTCAGAAGAGGGAGCCTTCTATTAGTGTATCGCAAAACAGCGACCCTTTCCAGTTGAGATAACCATTAAACTGCCAGAATCAAGAATCTGGTTACAGTTTATGCAGAGGATTAAGAGAATTCTTCCTCTCAATTTCCTCTCATGGAATCCTCCTCACTTTTTTATCTGCGCGTGGCAAACGAGTGTGCTCAAATAAGACCAGCGAAAAAAGGGTATTAGGAAGAGGGAAAATTTTTGGGGAAAAAAGCTACATTTTCGCCTTTGTAAAGTAATTAATACTATCAAGAAATTGGCCTGAAATGAGAATGACATGTTGCCATGGCAAGGGACCAATGTGGATCATAACTAATAAACTCGTTTGATAGACCATTGATGGTTGCACATGCCGTATTATGAGATCATTTAATTCCTTCCAATGTGCAAACACGTTGTACCCAAGAAAGAGCATTGTGATTAAAGGCAATACCTTTTTTGGTTAAGGCAATAACTATATCTGGAGGCTGGTGAATATTCATTTTGTAATGAACCAATTCCTTTCTAAGTTCATATAACAAATTCATATCTTTGAGGGGTTGCTTGTTCTTATCCATGGTCTTATTACAAAAATTTTTGGTTAACTTTTTTATTTTTGTTAGTAAAGGTTTTCGTTCCAAATTTTGAATGTGCTCCTCAGAGGGAAAGTCTTCCGGCTTTTTCTTCTGCAAAATCACTCTCTTGACATCATTAAAAAAATTCTCATTAACAAATGCCTCAACTGCCGTTGTAGTAAGAATGTATGCTGAGATCGCCTCTTCAGCATAATCACTTTGTGGTCTCTGACATGCGCGATCGTAAAAATCTCGTACTTCTCTTATTAAAATGCCAGAAATAGGGTAAGCTGATGGAGACATTTTCTTGTCAGGGGAGTGGGAATTTCAAAAGGCCTATGGATATACGCAGCAAGGTACCAAAGAGGTTCCAGATGGGCAAATATGAACGGTAAAATTTCTCAATACCAAGGGAAAAGCTGCAAAAAAAGACAGCTTGGTTTTATTCACCCTATCCTTTTTTCTCCCCCTCATTTTCCTTAGCTCACTATACTACCAGGTGTTCTTTGGTACTTTTGTCAAAAATACCGCGCACATAAATTTCCGCGGGGATCTGAATTTTACGTTATTGAGTCCCTTCCAATTCTTCTGAAACAGGAACCTAATAGAGAGTATCTTTTAATGTTGAACGAACCATTGTGGATGGCTTCTCAATAGACAAAGGAGCAAATTAAGATGGCGTGGACGTTATTATTGATCGCGGGGTTTTTTGAGATTGTTTGGGCGACCTTGTTGAAATTTACTGATGGGTTTACGAAAGTCTGGCCTAGCGTCGGGACGGTTGTTGCGATGGGAATCAGCATGGTCTGTCTGTCGTTCGCGCTTCGCGAGATTCCTATGGGTACGGCTTATGTGGTCTGGACGGGGATTGGGGCCGTGGGCACGGTGATTTTGGGGATTGTGTTGTTTGGTGAACCCAAAAACGCTGTGCGCCTGGTGTGTATCGGGATGATTATTGCGGGGATTGCCGGGTTGAAGCTGTCTTCACCTTCTTAAGTGAGAAGGAAAAAGTCTATTGGCGATTTCCAGAAACGTGGATTTTTCTTTCGACCTTGCTAAAAAGCCCAACTGACAAAGGTATACCGTTCGCCCTTTTTGAGTTCTTTGACGGCATGGGGATAGATGAAATTTGATGGGAACACCATGATGTCCCCGGCTTTCAATTTCACCTCATGATGCCCAAAAAATACAAATTCTCCCCCTTCATAGCCTTCGTTCAATACTCCTAAAATACTGAGAATCGGGATGCCTTTTCGTTCCCCATCAAAGAGGGAATGAATGTGGTCATAATGCTCGCGCATCATGGTCCCCGTTGAGTAGCGGTTAAATCGTATGGGGGTAAACGTCTTTACAAAACTTTTGATTCGGTCGTCCTCTTGGGGGTTGTACTTGACCATATATTCTTGGAGGGCTTTGAAAATAAATTGACCAAGGCCATCTTGTAATTCTTGAGTCGTGGTCAAGACGTCGAGTTCTTTTTCAGGTTTGGATTCATAATCATTAGCCGCATAGCTGTACCAGGAATGTTTCGTCCATTCTTTGTCTCGAATCTCCGTCAAAACTGCTTCACAGATGTGTGAGGGTATGACATTCGTGACAAAAATATAATCAGTAATTTTGTCCATTACTTCAGTCATGATTATATCGAAAATTGAACGGCAGCTTGAGACCCAGTAGGTTTGCTCAGGATGCCTCTGTGTCTTAAGGATTCGATAATTTGGTGCGTGCAGGCATCGAAATCATCGGGTCCAGCAAAAATCAGATCCATATCCGGCTGCGGACCAGCCTGGTC
>JAJDBR010000019.1 GCA_029261275.1 Nitrospirales bacterium | reverse complement strand
TCGCGGAAACTGAGGCAGAAGCGATGGTAGAGCCAGACGGCGTGACTAATAATTTCGGAAGGAAAACGATGGCGTTGGTAGCTGATGGGTTTGATCGTCATACCGAGCAGTCTGCCAAATATGAGTTAACGTGACAATGCCTTTGCAATCAATTGGCCTAGAACGATCCGATATTTACATTGCCAATGTCATCAAATGTCGGCCACCCAACAATCGAGATCCGCTACCTGAGGAAATTGCCACTTGCAAACCGTTTCTCTTACAACAAATCGAATTTATTCAACCCAAACTGGTCTGCACTTTAGGAAATTTTGCGACACAAACCCTGCTAGACAGAAAAGTCGGCATCACCAAAGTTCGCGGACAGGTGATTGAATTAGAACACTTCGTCGTTTTTCCGCTTCTTCATCCCGCTGCCGCCCTTCATCAGGGCAATCTCAAAGTGCCTCTCAAAGAAGACTTCCACAAACTCAAAGCTGTCTTAGAAAAAATGAGTCAAATACCCATCCTCCCCAACACTTCGTCGCCACCAATTCTTGCAACACCCCAATCATCACCCAAGGAAGTCCCAGCCAATCCCCCCACCCAAATGGAACTATTTTAGAAAAAAGTAAAACAAGCGCGGCAAGGAGAAGACCTAGGTTCGAAACGCAGGAATGGTCAATGCCTATTCTTAATCATGAGATTTATCGCGCCCTGTTTTTGTGCTTTAAAAATACTGTGCCTCTGGTCATGATTGCCCTTTACATATGGTGATTTTCAGCGGAGAATGAAAGAGTGAACGCAACCACACATCTCAACAAGGGAGGTCCCCATGGACACAGGGTATCCCGCGCTCATCCCCGAACCTTTAGATAACCACAAGACCTTGAAACCTTCAACGGCCCCTTCTCAAGTGGGTCTTGAAAAACGTCAAAATACGATCACACAGGTTGACCCAATCAGCTCCCCATCGACAACCGAAAAAATTCCGTAGAATTTTCGCCCCCGTTTTCTTACCAAAACAGCAACACCTCCACAGTTCGATAAATAGGGGTCAGACACGAATTTATGGCTATTACAGGAACCTCTAGCTAGGTCATTCCATTCCCCACTTGAGGTGCGGCTAGAGTGTAGCTAACATGAGCGCCTCATCCGCCTTAGCTTCAAAATAAATCGAATTTTCATTATACTGTCTCCCCATCATGAAATTCCTCAAATTTTTTGGATGGATAGTAAGTGGCATTGTCCTTATTGGTGGTTTGGCTTATGGACTTCTTCCCACCATTGGAAAAATGATGATTACACAAGGGCTAACCAATAGTGGATTTACGAACGTTGCGATCAACATCAATTATCCCAGCTTACGTACGCTGACCATTCCTTCTTTGGTTTTCCGCACACCAGCAACCTCAGGGGCTACGTCAATCAGCATCGATAATACCACGATCCATTACTCCCTTACCTCTCTATGGAATAACGTTGTCGAAGAGGTTGTCGTTGAACATATGAAGATCGTATGGAATTCCTCGTTGCTTGATACGCCCACCGCACCAGCACCTGGCCTGCCTACCACGCAAACAAATTCTTCATTTCCCTTCGGGTCCCTTCGCTCCAGGGCCAAGCTCCCTATCCTGCCTTTTAAACATTTTCGTGTTCAACAGTTAGACGTCTCTAATCCCCTGGCTCCACCAACCTTGCAACACATCACCCTTTCCGCAAAGATGGACGCGCTTCCGAAAGGATATGACAGCTCCGTACATCTTCATGAAAATTCGCTCCTCCTTAATCTTCTCACTTTCTCTCTGACACAAGATGGCACATTATCGCTTACCGGAACCCATACGAGCGACCCGCAAGACCGCCTGCTTGATCTGAAAACTACATTGAAATCATCTGGTTCTTCCTTAAAGCTTGAGGGTAAAGCCAGGGTCAAGCTTCATCCATTCATTCACACTCTCACCGCCCTGTACCCGCTCCCACCTCAATACCAATCCATTTCTGGAACCTTTTCAGGGAATTGGACAGGCGCAATCAATGAACAACCTTCATCATCTGGTTCAGTCATCGGCCCTCTACAAGGAGAATTCACCCTAGAAGCTAAGGCGCAAACTTGGCCCCCATTTACCCAAGAGATTCAACTTCAGACGCAAGGAACTGTTGCTGTCGTCGGTGAAGAGGTCACCGTCACCGTACAACCCGCATCTTCGGGGTCGGCAACCCTTGCGATGGGCAGCTTCATTCCTCCAGCTATCAATGCCTTCATCAGACATAACAACCGTCGGTCCGTGACCTGGAACATTCGCGAACCTCTTCATATAGAAACCTCCATCAACCAGGCACTTGATTCGATCCAAATCCCTTCCGGAAAAGTTCACATGGCGGTGAGCAATTCTTCCGAGAAATTAGACATGCTCCTTTCCCCAAAAGGCCTTCTCTGGACACCAGCAATTGGGGTCTCCGGAAAGGCTGAAGTCAATCTCACCACCCAGCTCAAACCCGGCCCCACACTAACCTGGCATCCTGAAGCATTGTTGATCGAGGCCGATGCCACCGTGACATTCTCGCCGAAACACATAGACGTTGCGTTCAATCCCTCATCCTATTTTCACTTTTCAGAAATGAATACTGAGACCATTCATGTTCCGAAAATTGTTAGCCGTTTTCCCCAGGGTGCCAGCGCGACGTACCTCCCAGACACCAAAACATTGATAGTGCAAACTACCAAGTCAGTCGTTTCTCTCCCCTCTGTTTTCCTGCAAGACCAACCATGGACGTTCCAGACAATCTTCACGAAGAATCTCCTGATCCGCAACACGCCACAAAGTTGGACCATCAACGGAGATACCACGATAAAAAAAGTGCATGCGCCCTTTGACGCCATCAAAATCCCAGATTCCAATTGGCAGACTCGGTATGCAGTCAATCCATCAGTCGTGACAGTTCAGTTCAGTGGCCAGATGCTTGAGCATCTGGCCCGCCTAGGGGGCCAAATCAAGTTTAACCTTCTCACAGGTGAAGGCACTGGCACCATGCGGTTAAAGCCCATCCAGTTCGCCCCACAGACACTGGTCTTAAGCCAACTGATTCAGCCCTGGACCTATCCCACTATGGACGTGACGCATGGGACCGTCTCAGCCTCTGCGGAAGTGACCTTCCGCAAAGCCCCCAATGATCCTGATAAACCGTTTCACCTTAGCAATCTGAATGGAATCGTCGATTTCAAAGACATCGGTGGATTTTCCAAACCCACCATCATGGAAGGACTCACGACACGCGTGGAAATTCTTGGAAAGGATGAGACGCTGCGTATCCCACCCACCCCGCTGCGCATCAGGAATATTCAATCAGCGGTCGAGCTGACAGAGACGGCGCTCCTCCTTTCAACAGGAACGTTCCCACAAACCTCGATCCCGACTCTTTCCATCATGAACATGAGCACCCATCTTCTTGGAGGGAAGGTCTTCCTAGCAGAGGCCACAATCGATCCCAAGGCCGTAACCCATGCGGTGACTCTCCAAGTCAATGGCCTGGACCTGAACGAAATTTTACGGTTAGAACAACAAGAGACGGTAAAAGGGACGGGCACACTCGATGGCACACTGCCTCTTGTCATCTCCAGGACGGAGTCGGGTACAGCCATAACAGTTCAGCAGGGCACCATACAGGGCCGGGAACCAGGAGGAACGCTTCAGTTCGAGGTAGATAAAGAAACCGCAAAATCGTGGACCGAGAGCCAACCCCAACTCGATCTTCTCGTCAAAAGTTTGGAAAATTATCACTATTCTAAATTAGCGATTGGTGTCGATTATCAGAAAAATGGTATTCTCACTTTAGCCACTCAATTAGATGGGAAAAATCCAGACTTCCGAAATGGGGTTCCTATTCACTTCAACCTCAACATTGAAGAAAATATCCCGGCCCTCATGAAAAGTCTGTCACTTGTCAAAGGCTTGGAGGAAAGCATTGAAAACATGATGGCGGAGAGAAATACGTCATCAACCAAGTAGAAGCAGCCCTGAAAGAAACTTTCCAAATTCCCATTAACTGATTTTCTTGCTGCCAACGCCCATTCACTTCACATAAGGGGAACCTATGATCCGACCACCTCAAACGCGCTTGGAATTTTCAAACCTCGGGACCGTCCTGGTGTTTCTTGCCTTGGCGGTTGTCTTGAGTTGCACCCCTCGGGTAGAAGTCGCCGTTCCAGAAAAACCGATTACGATCAATCTGAATGTCAAAATAGACCATGAAGTTCGGGTAAAAGTGGAAAAAGATTTAGAAAACGTCTTTACCGATCAAAGCGGACTCTTTTAAGAAACACGAGGTATCACTATGACAACAACGAGCCAACACCCAAAATCTCTTGCCATGATTCTTGGTTGTTTACTTTTTTCAGTCACTCCCCTCTTGGCCTTTGGCATCTCTCTTGATCAAGCCAAACAACAAGGCTTGCTGGGAGAACGACCAGACGGCTACCTGGGACTTGCCAAGCCCTCCGCTTCTGCTGATGCCGTCAATTTAATGAAAGACATTAATAACAAACGACGAGACGTCTACAGCGGGATCGCAAAGAAAAATGGCACAGCCCTCTCAGCCGTCGAAGCCCTAGCAGGTAAAAAAGCCATCGGAAAAACCCCATCCGGCCAATTCATCATGCAACCCAACGGAACCTGGAC
>JAJDBR010000180.1 GCA_029261275.1 Nitrospirales bacterium | reverse complement strand
ACTTTGCGATCGGGAGCTAGGCTCACCTTTGAACAGCTCACTCAGTACTCACCTGAACCTCCAAGGAGGAATCTTTATGTTGGTGCAATTGGATGAAAAAACCTGGGAAGTCAGCGATACAGATCGATTGGAAGAAGTATTGGCGGATTTAAGTGATCGCGCCCAAGCCCAAGGACGATTGGTGACGCAACTTGTTGTCGGCGATCAGCCGATGACTGATCGGGAATTGGTGCCTCCGACGCTGGCTAAAGCCGTCAGCACGTTTGGAAAAATTGCAGCCAAAAGTGAACGAATGGATAGTGTCCTCCAAAATTCGGAAGAAACGGCGAGGAAATTTGGACATCAAATACGCATGAATGCGCAGCAGCTAGTTGAAGATTTTCGACAGGGAAGGTCTGGGATGCGGCAATTGGATCAATGGTTTGGCCAAATGGCTGACTATCTAGAATGGACACAGATTCAGCAATCCATGGGTAGGTCGTTACCGAAAGAGCCACAAGATCTACCTCATTGGGTGAATGAATTAATGACTGCCAGAAAAAACTTGGATGAGGTACGGGTGGCCGATATGTTGGAATATGAGGTCATTCCCCGCTTGCCACAATGAAAATTCTCATTTCACAACCTATTAGGATTTGCCCGTTCTATTCAGTTGTATGAAGATCATGAAATGGAAAAAGAAAAATTCTGAAGGGCCTGACGAGTTTCTCAAGTTTTCTTCTTGATGGACGATAAGTAGGGCCAGACAACGAAATTGGTCATTTTTACCAATTACTAAGGAGGCCAGTCGGCTTATCTAACTCACTCTCTCTCAAGGGACGGAACCTTTGAGGAACAGCCATCAAGGAGGAATTCATGGCACTTATCGTTAACAACAACATCGCATCGATCACCGCCCAACGGAACTTGGGGATTTCCACAGCCAATTTGCAAGGGTCAGTCGCTCGGCTGTCTTCAGGTTTACGAATCACCAAAGCTTCAGATGATGCTGCTGGCCTGGGTATTTCCGAAACCTTACGAGCTCAAATTCGGAGTATTAATCAGGCTGTCCGAAATTCCAACGACGGTATTAGTTTGCTGCAAATTGCCGACGGTGGCGCCGCCAATATTGGTGGTCTCTTGGCGCGGCTTCGGGAATTGGCAGAACAATCTGCGAGTGGAATTTTAGGTTCGAACGAACGGTCTTTCTTGGATCAAGAGTTCGTGGCCCTTCGGTCTGAAATTGATCGTATTTCCGCCGTCACAGAATTCAATGGTGTGAAGTTACTCAGTGGCACAGGGAATGACTCGTTGTCGATTCAAATTGGTTTCCGTAGTTCAGCCAATGACCAATTGACCTTGTCTTTAAATGATTTAGATAGAGTGGCCTTGGGACTGACCACGACCAATGTTTCAACTTCCGCCGCGGCCTTAGCGGCTCTATCCAATATTGACAGTGCCATTAGTGCTGTGGCGTCAGCCCGAGCCAATGTTGGTTCGTTGCAGAACAGAATTGATGCTGCCGTCCAAAATTTGGAAGTGGCGAATGAGAATGTGTCAGCTGCTGAATCACGGATTCGGGATGCTGATATTGCATTTGAAACGGCGTTATTCACTCGAAATCAAATTTTGGTTTCGGCTGGTACGTCAATCTTGGCGCAAGCCAATACTTTACCTCAGCAAGCCTTGTCCTTGCTGCAGTAAAAGGATATTTAGGAGGAGGCCAGGTCAAATGACCTGGCCTCCATCCTGAATGGGGGGACCCATCATGATTGCATCAATTTCGCAAGGCGCTTCATCGGTGATTTCTTTGTCCGTTGGGCAAGAGATTCGCGTACGTGACAATCAAAAAGTGGGAACAATAGACAAGCTAACACCAATAGACCAAAAGACTGCTGACCGAAAAGAATCGACGGAACTTCAGGAATCTCAGGTTTCTAAAATCGCGCCAGAGCAAATTAAAGAAGTCGTCACCCGCTTGCAATCAACATTGCAGAATATTGAGCCAAGAATTGAACTGTCTATCGATAAAGAATTAAAACAAGTGATTGTTCGTATACTTGATAAAGAATCGGGTGAATTAATCCGACAAATACCTTCTGAGGAAGTGCTGGAGCTTGACCGGTTTTTTGCGGATCGGGAGGGCCTGCTTGTGGAAGAAAAAATATAAAACTCTTTTTTCACTTTTTGTGCGTTTCTCAGGAAAGAAGTTCGTCTCCCAGCGAATATGTTTCGGCTTACCGTGATCTCCTAATTGCATGGTGCAACTGGAATTTCTATCAAGGAGTAGGGCATGATCAGTTTTGGTGGACTTGGAAACGGTGTTGACTTTGGGCCAATTGTCGACCTTCTGGTTCAGGCCGAACGGGTTCCCATTGACCGCATTAGTCAACGAAGGCTTGAGGCTCAATCGAAACAAACCGATTTCGGCCTGTTAGGAAGTAAATTACTCGGGCTGCAAACTGCTGCCAGCTCTCTTCGCACTCGTCTAAGTTTTGATAAAAATACAATTACGACTACGTCTGCAAGTTCTCAAACCTTGTTGACTGCCAGTGTTTCGTCAACAGCGGCTGCTGGTACTCATACGGTGAAGGTTAATCATTTGGCTTCAGCCCATCAGATCGTGTCTAAAGACTCTAACTCTGTTTCTAGTATCGATACCGATATCGTGGGCGGTGCACCCGGGACTTTTTCGTTTCAAGTGGGAACAGGTTCTGTTCAAACCGTCAATCTTGATGCCAATGCAACATTGGAAGATTTGCGAAACGGCATTAACGATCTTGGAGCCGGTGCGAATGCATCCATTCTGAATACGGGGACAGAGGCCACACCGGCTTTTCGGTTGGTGCTCTCTTCCAATGATTCGGGCGCGGATAATGCCATCAGTATCAGCGTAGATAACACGACGCTAAATACCACGACAGCGGGTGATGGTGTTGATACCTTTCAAGCCGCACAAGATTCTGAGATTGTCCTTGGTGATGAGGATCTTGATGCTGTGACGATTAATCGATCCACTAATACCCTTACGGATGTCATTTCTGGGCTCACCTTAAACCTGCAGGCTGAAGACGTGAATAACTCGGTGACGATTTCGGTGACGCAAGACAATTCTGCAGTGAAAGAGGGAATTTCCGCCTTTGTGGCTGCATACAATGAAGTTGTGGGATTTGTTAACGAACGAACAGCCTTTGATGTGGAAACAGGAGAACGGGGCCTTTTTGTGGGGGACTCTCTTTCTCGCACCGTTCTTGATCGTATACGGCAATCGACCTTTTCTCAAATCAGTGGATTAACCACATATACCGGTGCCTCCCAGATTGGATTTGAAACCCAGACGGCAGATGGCACGATTAAACTCAACGAAGACACACTTGATTCGGTTCTTAGTGCAGATTATTCCGCGGTTCGAGATTTATTTATTCAGAATCCCACAACTGGCACTGAAGGGATTGCTGAATTGGTGGTTGATGCGGTTGATGCATTGGATGATGTGGAATTTGGAGCTCTTACACTTCGACAAAACTCTCTGACCAAACAAATCGATGATTTTGCAGAACAAATTGCGGTGAAGGAAGCTGCCTTACTCCGATTTGAAGAACAACAACGCATAAAATTTGGTAATTTGGATGGGTTGTTGGCGAGTTTGCAGAATCAGCTTTCAGCTTTATCGAATTTAACAACAAATTCTTCGTCATCAAATTAATGAAATCCTAAGGAAGGGATAACAATGATGCTCGGTGCTCACGCCTATGCAACGACGCAGATTTCGACCGCATCTTCAGTCCAAGTAGTGGTTCTTCTGTATGACGGGGCCATTTCTTCTATGAAGTTAGCTCAAGAAGGCATTGTAGCTCGTAATTTTTATGATAAGGCTCGTTTTCTTGATCGAGCGCTTAGAGTGGTTGGGGAGTTATCGGCTTCTTTAAATATGGAAGACGGTGGAGCTATTGCCAAGGATTTACAACGTCTCTATGAATATGTTCAGTATGAATTGACTCAAGCTAATCTGAAAAACGAACCTGGTCGTTTAGAGTCTCCGATCCGATGTATGAATAAAATTAGGGAAGCCTGGAAGGAATTAGCCATCCAAGGGGCAAAGCCACAAGCTGTCGGGATGTAAGAACATGAGTGAGATGGATGAAAAAGAGAGAGTGCTGGAACAATTGACGGGTAAGGCAATGGAGGCTGCGACACAAGGAAAGTGGGACTCTGTTGCCCAGTTCTATGATCGTCGTGCGCAGACTGGTTTCTTGACTCACGTCTCCCAGGAATTTGCCAACAAACTTATGCAAGTTGATATATGGGTCATAACACGTATTCGGGAAGTGCAAACGCTCACACAGCAGCTGCTTGAAGAAGCTCAACAGCATCGTCGCAAGCTGGATGGGGTAAAACGTCAGTGGGCTGGTCAGAATCTTGTTCAAGCCCAGCATCGTCTGAGCATATAATCTCTTCGGCTTTTCAGTCCCCCCCCCCCCCAGATAGCGGTAGAATCTCTTTCCGCTTTTTTTTCTGAATTCTTCAACATTTCTCAGTAATTCGAATCGAAGCCGATGCCTCATTCTGTCAAACAATTGACGAATGAACTGAATGATGTCGGGGAAAAAGACAGGTTCTTGTGGCACTCAAAGTATTTTAACGGGTTTTTTGGGAATTTTATTTGGGTTTTTCCCCTTGGGAAATTAGGTATAACAATTGCGAAATAGATCCAAGAGATGAAATTGGCGTATGCAGGAGCTTGGCGGATTAGTTGTTAGATGATACGGCGATTTTATTAGTCAATTATGACACCTCCTTATCCCATTGAATCGGAAAATCCAGTTTCGACTTCCACAAGATCTTCTTCTTCCATTGACACCTTATTACATTCTCTTTCAAATAAACTCTTGCCAATTATCGTGTTTTCCGAATTAGCCCTTCGTCGTTGTGATGATACTCAACTCAAGCCACAATTAGAGAAAATTCATGGGGCGGCTGAACAAGCTCGTGACGTTCTTATGGAAATTCGAACTCTTCAAGGCAAGGTAGAGCCCTAAAAGAATTTGATGTTGAATCTGTCCCTCTTGTTGGCTCGGTTTTATCATGGCGATTACGGTTGCGATACGGACCATGTTTGAAAGGGTAAAGGTGACAACTCATGGATAATGGCATCATTGATTCTGAAGATCGTCGACAGGATTGTCGGGCAGATGTTCCCGTATGTCTCTGGATTGAAGTGCCCCTTGCGTTTTCTTATGAGCCCGTCGAACTTGATGCGGCCGCCTTCAGTCAGTGGCAGTGGGAAGAATTGGCGGTGTCTCCTGATCTCGTGAAAGCGATGGTCGATGAAAACGATCAGAGCATTCGTGACCCGTTGTTATTGCAAATGGTCACACGGATTGATTGGATGCTCACCTCGATTCTTCGGACTTTGGGGAAAGACAAAAATCTGAAGGGTGCCATACCGGAATTAGCGAAAGTCAATCTCAGCGGATCTGGGATTCGATTTTTCTCTGAGCAG
>JAJDBR010000179.1 GCA_029261275.1 Nitrospirales bacterium | reverse complement strand
AGAGGACATCGAATTCGCTCCAGAACCGTTTACCGATTTTTACCGTCGCGGGCTCTATCAAAGCATGTTGGGGACCGTGAATCTCAGCATCCCACTTCTCCGCACCCAGGTGAAAAACTTCTCGGATCCAGTTCACGGATTTGCTAAAGACGTGTTAGCTAGAGAAAACCATCTCCGCAAACGCCTGCTCGTCATACGAGATCACAAGCTCAAGGGTGTGCGTATCCGCTGCCATGGAGATTACCATTTGGGACAAGTGCTCTATACTGGAAAAGATTTCATCATCATCGATTTTGAAGGCGAACCGGCTCGCCCCTTAAATGTTCGAAAGCTCAAAGATTCCCCATTACGAGATGTCGCCGGCATGCTGCGCTCCTTTCATTATGCCGCACATGCCGCCTCTATTGGGCTGGTACCGGGCGTGCGTCCGGAAGATGCCGCCCTTCTTGCACCCTGGTCTCGTTTTTGGCAGGTCTGGGTCAGTGTCAGTTTCCTGAAGGCGTATCTCTCGGTTCCAGAAATCCCAATGATTTTGCCCCCCTCAACGGAAGACATTCAACTCTTACTCGATGGATATATTTTACAAAAAGCCTTGTACGAGTTGAGCTATGAACTCAATAACCGCCCAGACTGGGTTCAGATACCGTTAGAGGGAATCATTCAAATTTTGGAATCGACGTCATCTAAATACAAAACGTGATTGCGAGAATTTCACATTTGCCATATCTGAAACATCATGGAGGGATTCATGAAACAGCGACCTATCACCTCCATGAAATCATTCAAGATTATCGGCACGACGTCGTGGGCTCGGAATACATCATTCGCCTCGATCCCAACGAAGAACCAGCCGCTATTTTCCGTGTAACGTCATAAAAATTCTTCCGGCCTATTTCCACCAAGAAGGAGATAGTGCATATCAAAATTTTCCAATATTGAGTCTAACCCAACATCGAACGAGGAGGAGATTGACTGATGTGCCTACTATAGCGGTGGAATGATTGGAAACGTAAGTTATTACACATTCTGGGCCAAGAGCGGACAGTCGAATATCAATTTATTAAGGCAACCAATCCGAGATGGCCTTCCCGATCTCTTGCGGCGAATCTTCCTGAATGAAGAGGGATCCTGTGACTGGGTGGCCGAAAATATTCAAGTTTTTCAAAGCCGATGAATTAATTGAAGGGACAGGTCTTAAAGGTGGCAAATAGTTTACTGAAGGAATCAGTAGAAATGCCGATTCAACAGAACGGATGGTTATCGTCTATCATAGTTTGGTAGAAAGGCGAATCCCTTATTGCGGAAATTCGTGGATCAGGGCGCTTTGCATCGTTTCGGGAGGTATAGGGAAACTTGGTTCATGAGATAGTAGCGGCCCAGTCGGGACGAAGCGTGGAGCAAACTGAAATTCTGAAAGAAATTTTTTCAGGATGGCTTGTTCCAACCGTGAGGGATACTGTGTGGGGCACGGCACACGCAATAACAGATCTATTCGACCAGGTTCGGGGAGTTGAATGGTGACCCGAGGGTCCACGGATGGGGCATCCAACCAGAGTTTTCCTTCTAGCTTTTTTAAATAGGCTCGAGCCTCTTCAATGTGAGGAGCGGCTTCTTCTCTCCCGGCCTTTAACAGTAATTGTTCTGCTAGTTTCCAATTGTCGTCAGTACTCAACGGGACGGTAATGATATGAAGTCGGTACTTCTTGGTGTAGGTCTCGTTGGTAATCGCATGCTGAAACACCCAGCTATTCGGGATGATCATGGCTCGCCCGGTGTATTGATGCGAGGTTTGCCCGGGGCCGATTTCTAAGATCGTGGTGGTCAGAGCATTGTGGTCAAGGACATTTCCCCGGATCCCTCCAACCTCAATTCTATCCCCTAACGTATAGGCTTTGGTGAGCGCGCGGACCATCGAGCCACTCATGCAGGTAAGAATCTCTTTGGTGGCTAGCACCAGAGCCAAGGCGACGGCCAATAACGAGACAGCAAATGTTTGGATTTGAGGTGCCCAAATAAACCCAATCCCAAAAATAAAGATGACGAGTAAGATACTTCGAATGGTCGTGCCCCATCGTCGTCGACTTTCGGCAGTAAGGTCGGCGCCCTGGAACAGGCTGTTATGGATACCCATCCGAATGATGATGACGATAAGAATCAGAATGAGGGTACTGAGTCCATATCGAATGACTAATTCTGGGGTGGCGTTCAATATTTGTTCCATTCCTGATTCCTTATGAAGTGATGCTATGCCAAGTATGAGATAATCATATATTAGACCATAATCAATACTATGGCTCTTTTTTCTCTGGCAAATAATTTACTTTGACGCTTCTGCAGAACATTATGGAGCCAGAGACTATATAACTGGAAAATCGAGAAGAATCTTAAATAATCGAGGGCAGGCTCACCGGGGAGACATCGACCGAAACGGTTGGGGTATGGAGTCCCCCACCAATCATGAAGCCATTGATGGGGCTGACATCTCCATAGTCTCGACCCCACGCAAGGGTGATGTGTTCGTCACTAGGAATACAATTATTGGTGGGATCGAAATCTATCCAGCCCAAACTTGGGCACCAGGCAGAAAGCCAAGCATGCGAGGCGTCAGCCCCAACCAGTTTTTCCTGTCCTTCCGGCGGATGCGTTAAGAGATAGCCGCTGATATACCGAGCAGGTAGTCCTAAACTGCGCAAGGCCGCTATGGCTAAATGCGCAAAATCCTGGCAGACCCCTTTCCGTGTCATCAGCACATCTTTGACTGGTGTCGACACATCGGTGACACCCCCTTCATAGGTAAAGTCCCGATAAATTCGACTGGTGAGATCCATAATCCCCGCCAAAATGGGGCGCCCTGGGGGGAAACACTCCAGCACAAAATCATAGGTATCATCATCAATGGTGACGTACGGGGAATCATACAAAAATTGCTGGGCATCTAACATCTCATCATCCGTAGCCCCTTGCAATTGATCGGTCATCTGATCCCATGGGAGACTTTGATCGAGATGGATGGGTTCGGGTTTCTCCACATCAACCGTGGTTTGCGTTTCGACGACCAACGCCGCATGCGGCGTTTCAATCGTCAGATGCGTAAGAGGATTCCCAAAATAATCCTTGCCATCCGAACGCACAGATGGAGAAGGATCAATGGTGAGGGACGACCTCAGGCTATGTTGGCGCGGGTGATTTCGGAACACTAATCGCAAGACATGATGAGAAATCGCCACTGGTTGGGTGTAGTCAAAGGTCGTTCGATGCGTGACCTGATAAATCACGGAATCCCCTCAAGCCATTGTGGACCAGATATCCGCTGTGCCAAGGAATGACTAAAATAGGTCTGTGCAACAATTTCGGATAATTGATAGACGCCTTGATCTATTTCCTTCAATAACCGAACAAGGCTGGCTCTCACCTTGCTGTCTTTCGCCAATTCTGCCATCTGGATCATGTCCGTCAGACGAATGTCCGTACACACCCTCGTGATAATTTTTTGTGCCGGGTTCAGCGAAGCCGCTGTTTCCTCATGCGGTAAGTCATTCATATGCGTCTCGAACGTGTGCAATTGAAAGATCATCGATCGAGGATTGGTCTCATCGGCCAAGAGCAGATCCAACACCGCTGCCAGCTTGGCTTCTGCCCGGTACCGTGTTCGATACGTAATCGAACTATCGGCCAGTTCCAGTAGTAAATTCAGCGCACCCGTCTCTTCAGGCGTCCCTCGAGAGGCGAGATGCCGAATCAGTTTGGACAGGTGTCGCACACGTTCCAAGCGCCGGCCCATTTCTAAAAACCGCCAGGCATAACTTCGCGTCATATTTTCCATGACCATGCCATTGACCGCCGCGAGATGCTGAATCATTCGACTCAGGAGTCGAAGGGCATCATCCATACGTTGCCCTTTGGTTCGTGCCCAGTCTTTCGGGACGCTGGTCAGTTCGATCAAAATATTCCAGGTATCCTGGGACAAGCGATGCCGAACGAGTTCTGCTGTACGTCGGACATTTTGAAGTATGGTGGCCAAGCCATCAGGCGAATCGGGATCGAACAAAATCGTCCGGAGCTCGGCCTCGACCATATCGGCTCCACCTTTCACCGCGCGTTTAGCCCGTCGCGGGGAAAGATGTTTTTGCATCACGAGTAACGAAACCAAGCGAGAGAGCGTTTCGGGTTCATCGCTTAATCCGGCTTCTCCACTCGTTCGCAAGAACAAGCTTCGGAGAAGACGGATTGCCGCTTCCGCACGTTCGATGTACCGCCCTAACCAAAAGAGATTGTCCGCCGTTCGACTCGGGAGATCTCGTCCTCCACGTCGTAGTGCCAATGTATGATGGGCCGGAGCCACCACAGGTTGGTGGTCAAACGGGCCACTTTTCACCCAGGTATCTTTGCTGAAATCCCCGGGCTCATGCCAATGCCCACGCGGATCAGATTGAACGGAGACTCGCGCTAAACCTCCAGGCATGACGGTATACCCGTCTTTCGTCGCAGTGAGATAGAGCCGGAGCGTCATGGGAACAGGCCTCAACTGATCGCCGCCGCCCCAGAACGGGGTGGTGGAGGGAGACACGATTTCTCGACCGACGTATTCATGCCCACGCCGGATGATAGCTTGCCTGAGCTCTTGCTCATCTCGAGCAGTCAGATCAGGGCCGAATGACGAAAGCCGACGTTGAGACAAATTTCGTTGAGGTGTTAACACCTGTCGAATCATTAACCGTTTCATATTCTCGAGCACGTACGCACGTTCTTGAGCTTGCCCGCACCACCACGTCGCCACACTCGGAATTTTGAGCCCTTCGCTAAAAAAGAACTGACTGAGTGTGGGTAAGAAACTTAAGAGCACCTCGCTATCTACCAGTCCACTGCCCAGAGCATTTCCCATGGTGACGTGTCCCGCTCGAATGGATTGCAATAAACCGGGAATCCCTAGGGCTGATTCTGTCGAGAGTTCGAGTGGATCGCACAGATCAGAATAGAGACGTCGTAGCACTAAATCGACCGGTTTCAAACCATCCACTGTTTTCAAAAAAAGTCGGTCGTCACGAACCGTCATGTCTGAGCCTTCGACCACCGGATAGCCCAAATATCGTGACAAGTAGGCATGCTCAAAGTACCCCACATTCTGTGGTCCCGGAGACAGCACGACTGCTAAGGGATCATCTCGTTGGGAGAATTCTAAAAAGTTGTGGCTAAACGTTTGAAAAAACGAGGAGAGTCGTTGAACGCCTGTTTCGTCAAAGAGATCGGGTAAGGCCCGCGACGCGATAATACGGTTTTCCAGGGCAAACCCTGCACCAGTTGGGGCCTCCGTACGATCTCTGAGCACCCACCATTGCCCATCAGGTGCACGAGCCACATCAAAGGCGAGAAAATGCAAATAGGTCCCGCCCTGGACTGGCACGTTATGGCATGGCTGCAAAAACTGCGGATTGCCAAACACGACGGCCGGCGGTAAGGTTCCATTTTTGAGCAATTGCTGAGGACCATACAAATCACTGAGGATGTGATTGAGCAAACGGGCGCGTTGAATCAGTCCAGCTTCTAACTGGGTCCATTCCTCCTGACTAATCAGCAGGGGCAACAAGTCCAGCTGCCACGGTCTATCTGACTGTTGACCATCTTGGCCAGCCAGATAGGTCACGCCATCATCTTTTAACAAACGTTCGGCAGTTTCTCGTGCGGCTTGTCGGTCGGTGTCATCTAAGGCTGAGAAGCCTTTTAGGAAACCCTGCCAATGGGTTCGAACCGACCCATCCTGGCCGATGAGTTCATCAAAGGTATCAGGTTGTGGAGGGTAATTCATGGGGGCAAGAATAGATGAATCGGGTGATTCAGAGGCAAACGAGGGCATCAAGGAATCCATCAGTTCGTTTCCGATGAAAGCGGCTGACTCATGATGATGCTCTTCCCTGGCTCCATGGTCGACTACCAGACATTAGACCGGCCATCGAAGGTCGAGGGTACAAGGAAATTCTGGACGAGTCGTATCGACTGGTTCAACATACGTCCCGGCGGTATGACCGAAAGGGCTAAATCTAGCTAACCGACGACTTTCTGCTTCATAGGCATTGACAGGAAATTCATCATAATTTCGTCCACCTTGATGCGCCACATGGTAGGTACAACCAGCCACGGCTCGTTGGGCCCATCGGTCATAAATATCGAAAGTGAGTGGAGCATCCACGCCAATATTGGGATGTAAACTATTGGGCGGCTGCCAGGCCCGATACCGCACACCGCCGACTGCCTCCCCTTGCCGTCCGGTTGGAATCAACGGCACCCGTTTTCCATTGCAGGCTACCACATAGCGGGTGTCGGTCAAGCCTGAAAGCGTGATCTGCAACCGCTCAACTGAAGAATCAACATACCTCACCGTTCCTCCAGGAGCGCCTTCTTCTCCCATCACATGCCAAGGCTCGAGCGCTTGGCGCACTTCCATCACCACGCTTTCATGTTGAATGGTTCCATAGAGCGGGAACCGAAATTCCAGATGAGGCGCAAACCATTCTTCCTGGATCTCATAGCCGGCTCGATTCATATCTTGAATCACATCATGGATGTCCTGTTTCAAGAAATGTGGCAGCATAAAGCGGTCATGCAACTGTGTCCCCCATCGAACCAAGGTCCCGGAATCAGGGGTCTTCCAAAAACGTGCAATGAAGGCGAGAAGAAGCACTTGCTGCGCCAAACTCATTCGTTCGTGCGGTGGCATTTCAAAGGCCCGGAATTCCACCAGCCCAAGGCGCCCGGTTGGCCCATCAGGCGAATAGAGTTTATCAATACAAATTTCCGTGCGATGGGTGTTACCGCTGACATCAATAAGTAAATTTCGAAAGATGCGATCAACGAGCCAGGGCGGTGGCGGATTATCGGCATTGGGAGCCGGAACTTGGGAGAATCCCAGTTCGAGTTCATACAGAGAATCATGGCGAGCTTCATCAATCCGCGGCGCCTGACTCGTCGGGCCAATAAAGAGGCCTGAAAAGACATACGAAAGCGAGGGATGGCGTTGCCAATAAGCGACTAAGCTCCGCAAAAGATCCGGTCGCCGCAAAAACGGGCTGTCAGCAGGTGTTTTGCCACCCACCACCATATGGTTTCCGCCGCCGGTTCCGGTATGCCGGCCATCTAACATAAATTTTTCGGTACCCAAACGGCAGAGTCGGGCTTCTTCATAAATGCCCGTCGTGATGGCGACCATGTCCGTCCAATTTGAAGCGGGATGGATATTCACTTCAAGCACTCCAGGGTCCGGCGTCACCTTCAAGACATTGATGCGCGGATCATACGGCGGGGTATAGCCTTCTAAGTGAATCGGCTGATTGAGTTCGGCAGCAGTATCTTGAATGGCCGCGACGAGGTCGAGGTAATCTTCGACCGATTCCACTGGTGGCATAAAGACCCACAGATGCCCATCTCGAGATTCAACGGCTAATGCGGCACGAACCACTCGCTTCTTCCCAGAACCTGTGACCTGCCCATGGACAGTTTGCGGCTGATCCGCTTGCCGGTCCTGCCCCGTTTGGCCGTGTAAAAAAGGTTGTCGGCTGGGATCAGGGTCTGGAAGAGGCCCGCGTTCTTCGAAGGGATCCGTTGGAATGATATAGGGATATTCTCCAGGTGCTAAGACAGGAAGCGACGCCAAGGGTAGTCGAAACCCGACAGGAGAATCACCCGGCACCAGAAACAAATGCTTGGTCCGGGTCGACCAGGGCGCACTCTTCCAGCGACGTTGTCCGTCACGGGCGTTCCATCGTTGCAAGGGCAGCACATAGCCCGCAGGGGTGCCTAACCCTTTTTCGAAAGCTTTGGCTAACCTATCCCGAGCCATGGGGTCATCTAAATTATTCGTGGCCGGATCAAGTTCCTCTGGCAGCTTGCGTTCCTGCTCAATGAAATGCCACGGGTCTTCATAGACGCGATAGATGGTCTCACATCCCACATCCACCCGCTGGGCAATACCCTCAATGACACGCTGGGCATCTTGATGTGTGGCCTCCGCCGTAGGCGTGTCTTCAGGGATCAGATGGTCATGCTCCCAAATGGGTTTTTCCACTTCCCGCCAATACAGGCCAAACGCCCATCGGGGGAGTTGTTCCCCGGGATACCATTTGCCCTGCCCAAAATGCAGAAGGGCACCTGGGGCAAAACGATCCCGTAAACGTTTGATAAGGTCAGCGGCCATCCGCCGTTTATTAGGACCGACCGCCTCCGTGTTCCATTCAGGAGCATCAGGATAGTCCATCGCAATAAAGGTGGGTTCTCCGCCGATCGTCACGCGGACATCATTGGCGGCCAATTCTTTATCCAATCGATGGCCAAATTGATCAATGGCTTGCCATTGTTCTTCGGAGTAGGGCTTGGTGACGCGTGGCGTTTCGACAATTCGCGTCACCGACATCGCATGAGAAAACTCCGTTTCACAGTGTTCGATCACGCCACTAATCGGCGCGGCCGTGAGGGGATGCGGTGTGCAGGCCAACGGAATATGTCCTTCCCCAGCCAGCAACCCGGATGTCGGATCGAATCCCACCCATCCTGCCCCCGGGAGATAGGCTTCTACCCACGCATGCAAGTCGGTAAAATCACGGTCAGTTCCTGATGGGCCATCCAACGATTTCACGTCTGCCACCAATTGAATTAAATACCCAGAAACAAACCGGCTGGCAATGCCCAAATTTCGTAGGATCTGAACCAGGAGCCAGCCCGTATCTCGACAAGACCCACACCCCAGTTCCAGCGTTTCTTCCGGGGTATGGACCCCAGGTTCCATCCGAACCACATACGCAATTTGTCGTTGTAATTGCCCATTCAGGTCCATCAAGAAGGGAATAGTGGGATCATTCTGTGGCGCTTTGAAATTCTTCAGCCAGG
>JAJDBR010000178.1 GCA_029261275.1 Nitrospirales bacterium | reverse complement strand
AACAACTGCGATGACGTCACCATCGTACCTGTTGATATTGTGAAACAGAATAATAACTGGGCCGAGGATGAAAGTGTCGCGTTCGCCGCCCTCACCTTCTTCGCCTCGGAGAATACGATTCGTGAATTCGATCCGCAGGCGGATGCCGGCCTCCCGCAGGCCGACTATATCCTGGCGATCGGTGCGATTAACAATGGTTCAATGTCTGTAACCTTCGACTGGCAGCTGCAATATAAGCGCGACGATCAAGGAAGCTGGACAGATGTCACGACGTCCTCTACTGACGTCCAGGCGATTGACGGTTTGGCCGGTGCCGACGGCGCGTCGGTTGCAACCGGCGATTTCGTAACGAATTCTATGGGCGGCACTGCGGTTGCCGGCCGATATTCGGAAACCGGTGCGCATTCAGGTGTATCGCTGAACGGCGGCGATCGTAAAGAATTCTGGTATGCTGTACGTTTTCTCTCCCCGGACACGTTCGAACACTCGTACGACTTCAGATTCACGAATGCCGGTAGCGTCGCAGGAATAACATGCCCAATCATTCCAATGGCTTTCGAAGAGAGCCACGATGATGATGATGATGGCTGTCCGGACGTTTGGGAGTTGACGCACTATGGGGACCTGGACGAAACCCCCGCCACGAATACCGACGGCGATATATTCACGACCCTCGACGAGTGCGAGATGGATTCTGATCCGACCGATCCGAATGATCCGCCAAAGATCTACCTAGATGATAACGCAGCACATGATTTATCTCTGGTTTCTCCAGCACCGTCTCAAGGAACTGATCCGTTGTGGCCGTATAAGTTTATGGATGTCGCCATTACCGCTGCACAGATAACAGAGAACACGGCGATACTCGTGGCTCCCGGAACCTATGAATTGCCGGCGTTAACCGATCCGCCCGGATCCCCAATAACGTTGACGAAGAATATGTTCATGTTCGCAACGGACGAAGCATACACCACGACGATTAATCCGGACCCGACGAAAACGATCATTAAAGGGCGGTTACGGCCGCAGGATCGGAATCCCGCCGAGTCGGCCGAATCCGGAACAACCGGATTGATGCTGAACCTCGATTGTAACCGCTTCACGTTATCCGGTTTTACCGTGCGTCTGTTTATCGAAGATTTCCCGATCATTACCTACAAAGACGCGGCGAAACGTCGGAAATTCAATTTTCGTCATTGTATCTTTGAGGATAACAACACGGGAACCCAGCCGTTGATAGGCCCGGATCCGGCCGGGTCCCAGAATTCAGTCTGGCTCAGATTCTACAACAACGTGGTGAAAGACAACACGAGCAGTACTTTTATGGCCGTTCTACTCGGGGACCCACTGTATTTTGTCCACAACTCGTTCTTTAACAACACCGGTAACGGCATTCAGATCGACGGTAACAGCCGCAGTTTCATTAATAACAATATCATTCGCGACCACAGCCTGGGAACACAAAGGCAGGATGACAGCACAATCGGCGCAACTGAGAACGGGAATAATATCGGTGCCTCCGGCGACGGGTTTGAAGTTTCATTTCTCCCTGCCCCATTCGACTTTAAGCCGTTATCGACGGATACAGAGGCTGTTGATGCTGGCGTGGAAGAGTCGCCGGTAAATACGCAATTCCCGCCGACTGATATTTTCGCAAAAACTCGAAAGCAAGGAGCTGTCCAGGATCGCGGCGCAAGTGAGTCGGATTCAAGTGATGTCGATGGCGACGGCCTGGATACTGCCGCAGAAGCGACGAACAGCACGGACGCGAATGATCCGGACACCGATGACGATGGATTGTACGACGGTGAAGAAACAACGGGAACCACGTTCCAGGGATTCACCTTTAACGCGACCAGCCCGACCAACGCGAATACGGACTTTAACGGCGGTGAAGATCCGGTTGAGGACGGGAATGAGTTTCTATTAGGACAGAATCCCAATTCAAATCCCGGAGACATGGAGATTCAGTTCTTTAACGTTAATACATCGACACTGACATTCGAATCCGCAGTTGAGGAAATTGACTGGACTGCCGACGCTGGATTCGCAACGCCGTTTACTGCGACGGGTCGACTGCGAGACGTGGTCCATGGGTTGGATAAACAGGATATAGGTATCGGCGAGCCGTTTGTACGTGACGATAATTTCGGAGATTTTCCGGCGGCACTTCAAGCATTACCCGTTGCCGATCGATGCTGGGAAGACTTGCAATGCCTCGAATTCCGTCGGCGATCCACCGTTGCGCTCACGACTGGACGACATCAGGAAGCCGAAACGTTCGCCTATAATACCGGGCCATTTATAAGCGGTCTGCGTAACGCGTCTGCTCCCGACACCGGAATCTTCCTTGCCTTCGCGATTTATCATCCGCGGCATCGATTACCCACTGACTTTCGTGAGGCGATCCACTTTACCGGGATTAACCTCGCATTAAACGAGAACGGGCGTATCGCCGTAATCGATGGGAATACGAATCATTGGATTGTCGATAAAAACTTCGTCGTCCCGGACGATTGGTTTGTCGTCACTTTACGGCGGCACGGCGGAAATAAATTCGATCTTTATTTCCATGAAAGCGACAATATTAACGGAACACTACTTTTTTCCGACATAGTAGTGCATGGAATAGACACCGTAGGTACCGCGAGGCTTACGTTTTCGTCTGTCGATCTGAACAGTACGTTTATGGACGTCACAATCACGAGTACGGTGAATAATATAGCTGTTTGCGGCTTTCCCGGACTTAGCAGGCGATCCGCGACGCGATCGACGAGTGTATCAGTATTCCAGGCCGACTCCCCGTTCTTCTCACGACGGAAGGACGCAACGATTAGCTATACCGTGTACGGGATAAGTTCAGCGGACAACAGCCTGTATACCTTAGGCAATGGGACGCTTGTATTCCCACCATTCGTAGAAAGCGGGGAAATTGACATCAGTCCATTCACCGGCTCTCTCGCACCCGGCGACAACCGCGTTCGAATAATCCTCTCGAATCCGGTCAACACGAGCCTCAGCAACCAGTTCTTTCAGGACATCACGGTATTGCCGTAGGCCTATGGGAATCGATCTGTGTACTATTTTTCTTCGGGATCGAAATCGCTATCGAAATCGGGATCGTTCCTCCTTGTTCCTTGGCTATAGGCAACTGATTCGCACAAAAAAACGATTTCGATAGCGATTTCGATTTCGACTCCGATCGGTCGTCCCACGGGCTCATCTCCGATGGGATGGTTGTGAGTAAGATTAAGAAATCGATAGGTCACTTAATCTGAGTCT
>JAJDBR010000177.1 GCA_029261275.1 Nitrospirales bacterium | reverse complement strand
GGTGCTCTATCGAAAAAAACGGAACAGCCTGGATTACACACTCGCTTTTTCGTTAGCGGCCTTAATCTTTGCCTTCATGGCCAATGCCTTTCCATTTTTGACATTTAAATATGAAGGCCGGGTACAAGAAAGTGTGTTGTTGACGGGTGTACAAGAACTTTTTGTTCAAAATATGTGGGCTGTGGCAGTCTTAGTGCTGGGGGTGAGTATTGTCATCCCGCTGCTCAAAATCGTTGGGTTGCTTTATGTCCTGGTGCCGTTAAAGTTAAATCAGCGGCCATTGAATGGGGCACGCATTTTCCGAATCGTCGAGACCTTACATCCTTGGGCCATGGTCGATGTGTATATGTTGGGTGTGATTGTCGCGATGGTGAAAATGAATGATGTTGCAACCATTGTGTCTGGGACAGCTCTCTATTCTTTTGCAGCGTTGCTTCTTTCAATGGCAGCGGCGAGCGCCACTTTGGATCCACATGATGTTTGGGAAAGGTTAGGCCTAGGGGAAGGAGTATGACAGGTATGACGACACCCCCAGCGTTATTGATCAATTGCACCACTTGTCGGCTTGTGAGTCGTGTTCGGTTTATCCCCACTGGTGGTTCGGCTATCTGTCCAAGGTGCGGGGCTCACCTCTCACATCGGAAGCCGAATAGTCTTGCTCGAACTTGGGCACTGATTATTGCGGCCTACATCTTGTATATTCCTGCCAATGTCTATCCGATTATGACGGTCATCTCATTTGGAAAAGGTGAACCCGATACTATCATTAGTGGTGTACAATCTCTGATGGCCAGTGGAATGTGGCCATTGGCAGTCTTGGTGTTTTTCGCGAGTATTACGGTTCCCTTGATCAAGCTTCTTGGGCTTACGCTTTTATTGATATCGGTCCAATACAAGTGGCATTGGCGTCCGAGACAAAGAACGATCTTATACCGTATTACTGAGGCAGTTGGACGGTGGTCGATGATTGATATCTTCATGATTTCCATCTTAGTGGCGTTAGTGCGGTTAGAAGCAATTGCCACGATTGAACCCGGCACTGGTGCAACCTCATTTGCTGCAGTTGTGGTGTTGACGATGTTTGCCGCGATGAGTTTTGATCCTCGATTAATTTGGGATGCGATGGAACAGCCCAATGTCGAATAAGGATGTAGATCAATCTCATCTCGAGGATCTTCCTGAGGTAGCGGTAGTGAATCGTGGCGGATTACCCATCGTATGGGTAATTCCGTTGATCGCCGCTTTGATCGGAGGTTGGTTGGCGTATAGGACCATTTCTGAAATGGGCCCAACGATTACGATTACATTCAATGTGGGTGAAGGACTAGAAGCCGGCAAAACCAAAATTAAATATAAATCTGTCGATGTGGGGACTGTTGAAACGGTTGAAATTAGCGAAGATCTTTCGAAAGTTATTGTGACGGCTACGATGCAAAAGGGGACTGACCCGCATTTGACGAGTAATACGCAATTCTGGATCGTTCGACCGCGGGTAGGGTTTGGTGGAATCTCGGGGTTGGAAACCTTAGTCTCGGGGGCCTATATCGACGCCGATCCTCGGCCAGGTGAATCGACAAGAGTTTTCATGGGATTAGATGCGCCTCCTGGTGTCACAGCGCTCGAGGCTGGAAGCCAATTTCGTCTTAGGGCAGAAAAGCTAGGATCTTGCTATCCCGGCGCTCCCGTCTTCTTACGGGGCATCGAAGTGGGGCGAATTTTGGGCCATGAATTGGCACCTGATAACCAAAGTGTCTTAATAGATTTCTTTATTCAGGCACCACACCATGTCCTTGTTCAGGATACGAGCCGATTTTGGCAAAGGAGCGGAATTGAGGCGTCAGTAGGGGCAGAAGGCATTGATGTGAAAGTGGAGTCCCTGGTTTCGATAATTGCCGGAGGCGTTTCATTTGATACGCCCGTCATGGTTGGTGGAACAGGGAAAACCAGCCAACCGGGAACTGTCTTTGAGCTCTTTGACAGTTTTGCGAGCATTGGAGAGGCCAAATATGTTCGCAAAGTACCTTTTCTTATGCATTTTGATGGATCGGTCCGCGGGTTAAAGGTGGGTGCGTCTGTAGAACTGAAAGGAATCAAGGTTGGGACCGTTACGGATATTGCGATGAAACTCGATCCAAAAACTCTCAATTTTGAGGTGCCGGTGGCTATTGAAATACAGCCTGACCGTATGCTCACACCGGATGTCCTTGAGGCGATAGATCAGATTAATGCAGAGAAACCCTATTCAGTGGGACGGATGCTAGTTGAAGAGCATGGGTTACGGGCACAACTACAAACGGGCAGTCTCTTAACTGGGCAGCTGTTTGTGGATCTGGATTTTTATCCCGACCTTCCTAAGATGTCGCTTAAAATGGATAGCAAGTATCCAGAAATTCCAACCGTACCTTCTACATTAGATGAATTTCGGCGAACAGCGACCAGTGTGTTGGAAGAGTTGCGCCAGCTTCCTTTAGATAAAATTGCTCACGAATTGTTAGAGACACTGGAAGGGGCCAAACGTCTGACCAACTCCCCTGACCTGATGCAGGCGGTCCAAACATTGAGTGCAACGTTAGAGGATGTCCAAAAGTTGACCTATGATGTCAACCAAACAGTGGATTCGTTGGCGACGAGTACGGAAAAAACGATGGCGGCAGCCCGGGCAGCATTTGAGGTGATTGATCCCAATTCCCCGACAGCGGTTAATTTAGCTAAGACCTTAGAAGAGCTTGCTGAAGCCGCACGTTCCATTCGGGTGTTGGCTGATTATCTTGAACAACATCCAGAGTCGTTAGTTCATGGAAAGAGTGAATGAGGGAGATAAGATGATGGGACGTGTTTTTGGGAGTTATTTGTTGATCCTTTGTCTCTTGAACGTCTGGGGATGCGCCAACACTCAGCCGACCCATTTTTATGTGTTGCGGGCCATGGATACTTCTTCCAGTTCTACATCAGTCGAAATGAAAAAGCCCGGGATATCGTTGGGATTGGGTCCGATTAGCCTCCCCAAGTATTTGGATCGACCACAAATCGTGACCAGGGTCAGCGCCTATGAAATCGATCTAGCAGAGTTTCATAAATGGGCAGCTCCCTTACAGGAGAATGTCAGCCTTGTTCTTGAGGAAAATCTTTCGGCCCTTTTGGCCACGGAGGGCATTGTGTCGTATCCCTGGAATCGGTCAAAGGCGCCTGATTACCAGTTGTCACTGGACATCATTCAATTGGATGGCATCAAAAACCAAGAGGCCATGCTAAAAGTTCGATGGACCTTGGCAAGAGAGGATGGGAGAACCGTCTTTCATGAAAAAACCAGTCAGTTCTCGGAAGTCATACAAGGCTCTCAATATGAAAATCTTGTTGAGGCCATGAGTAGGCTGCTCACCAGCTTCAGCAAAGAAAGCGCCGATGCGCTCAATTCTCGTTTGCCCATAGTCCCATTAAGATAAAATCCTTCCGCTGAAAGTCTTGGGGATCCCCCAAGCTTCTCCTCCCAATTTCGAATGAAGTAGGCTCGCAACCATCTCTCCGTATGCAATGAGTTGGTAGGTGAGGGATGGCCGGTGCTGAGTCTGGGCGTTGTTCTCAAATACGAATGTTGGGGGGACCGGGACTGTTGGCCCCTATTGAATGGTGGTTCGGTCATCCTTTGTGAGGGGAGACACCATCTCCACTTACTACTTTTTTCTTTGCCGTGGATATATATTTGAAAATTTCCAATTTTTGAAGAAAAAGTGCACAATACCTTTTGAACCGGAGAATCAGCTTAGGAGGAAAAGAGAATAACTTCATGAATCAACGCCAGGCTGGGAATAATCAAGAATATCGGGCGTTGCTGGGAAAAATTGCGGAGGGGAATGAAGCAGCTTTGGAGGATTTTTATAAGGCCTTCGAACCAAGAATATTTGCTTTTGCCAAAATTCGTTTAAACGATTTCCATGAATTCGCCGACTTACTCAACGAAGTCATGTTGGAAGTATGGCGAAACGCAGGCCGGTTTGAAGGACGCTCCTCTGTAACCACCTGGGTCTTTGGCATTGCCCATCATAAGGTGGTGGATCGCTTACGAAAGAAAGGCAAACAGCAATGGGAAGCACTCGAATCTGCAGATTCGGTAGAGTCAGACCAGGATTTAGAGGAAATGCTGACAAAGACTCAGGTGGGAGAGCATATCCATTGGTGTATGGAAAAACTATCAGATGAACAGCGACAAGTGGTCCATTTAGCCTTTTTCGAAGACTTGTCCTATCGGGAAGTGGGAACGATTATGGGGAGCCCAGAGGGCACCATTAAAGCGCGCATGTTCCATGCAAAAAAGGCGTTAAAGAGATGTTTGTCTCGACGAATTAAGTGAAAAGTTAAATTGTTATGCCCCAATTAAATATGACAAACGATCAGCACCCGGACGAACTTTTACCGTGGTTGGTGAATCAATCACTTTTGGACCCGGAGCGGGAACAGGTGGAAGTCCACCTACAATCATGTGCCCGGTGTCAGCAGGAAGTAGAATTTTTGCGCAACGTACGGGAAGAGATAAAAACGTTTTCTCCTTCCTTGCCCGGTGAATTGGGATGGCAGCGCCTCTTGAGAGATGTGAAGCATGATTCAAGCCGGCAACAGGATCAAGGACAGAACCGTTCCTGGAGGTGGGGAAACGGCCTGGCCATCGCAGCTTCCCTCGTCATAATGATCCAGGCAGGGTTATTGATGGATGCGTGGTTTTTTTCCAAACCTATGGCGCCACTTTCCGGCCCCCACGACATTGGAGTGATTCTTCAAGTCTCATTTCAAGCTAATGCAACCGAGGCAGGCATTCGTCAAATAGTGAATGCGATCAATGGCACCTTTAGTGGCGGGCCCGGGCAATTGGGGATTTATCGAATTCGTCTTCCTTTGGACCGCCAGGATGAAGCCGGCATTGAAGAGGCCCTGGTGTACTTACGGAATCAAGGGAATGTGGTGAGCCATGTGGCGCGTGAATAGTCGAAACAGAAAGCTTGGGGGGTTGGTTGGTGGCCGGTTGGCCACCCTAATGCTTCTTGCCTCAATCTTGGTTTTCGTCATGTCCTGTGCGCAAAAAACACCTGGATTTGAAATGACTTCTGAGCAGTCCGTTGAGGCGTGGACAGAGGAAAACCAATTTTCCCCGGATGCACTTGAGCCGGGAGAAGTGTGCGTCATAAACACTACCGAAGCAGAGGCGCAAAAATTTGATCAATTTGCACAGAATCGAGGTTATACCAAGAAAAAACGTCGATCTCTTGAGGGTTTAGATGTGGTGATGAGTATCTTTAGCGTTCCAGCAGGGCGTACGGTGAGGCAAGGCGTGGAAGAATTTCGTCAAGAATTCCCTTCTGACATTATTGATGCCAATCATCGCTATACCCTCCAACGCAAGAAGACTGAGCTTGATCCTCAACGATATGGATTCCAGTTGGTGGGTTGGGACGAACATGCTCTGAATTGCGTGAACGAGGGGCAGCATATTGGGATGATTGATACCAACATTGATCCGTCTCATCCAGCCCTGAAGGGGCAAGACATTCACACACACTCTTTTCTGGCGGAAAAAACTCCTACCTCATCCTCGGAGCATGGGACAGCCGTAGCTACACTATTGATGGGAACATCTGGCTCAAACCAGACAGGCTTCTTGCCAAAGACCAAAATTTCAGCGGCGGAAACCTTTCGAGAATTAAAGCCAGGGCAAGTGGAATCCACAACATGGAACATTGTTCGGGGCTTGGATTGGTTGATCAAGCAGAATGTGCAAGTCATCAATCTGAGTCTGGGTGGTCCACCAAATGGCTTGCTGACCTATGCGATCAAAAAAACTCTCAAACACAACATCCCTATTGTGGCAGCCGCTGGAAATACAGGTCCCCGTGGCCGTTCCATGTATCCTGCAGCACAGGAAGGCGTCATAGCAGTCACCGCGTTAGATGCCAGCCTTCGCTCTTATAACTTCGCTAGCAGAGGTGATTTTATTGCGTTTTCGGCTCCAGGTGTCGATATTTGGGTGCCAAGAGGAGAGGAGCAGGGAGTATTCAGATCAGGAACGTCGTTTGCTGCGCCTTTCGTCACGATGGCTGTGGCTGTTATGAAGTCATCGTATCCGCAATGGTCATCTGAGCATATTGCGCAATATCTCGCGAACCATTCCAGGGATTTAGGTACAGAGGGGAAAGACAGTGTTTTCGGCTGGGGTCTCATTCAGTTTCCCAATACGTGCAAGAGCTCTCGTCTTCCCTGAATTCCTAATCATAGTATCTTCTAGAAAGTTTCTTCTTCAGTTTTTGGCCTTTTCCTCAATATTGAGAGAGGCCCTTTCGTTCGTCGTATCTTCATTCCCCTGACATCGTACCTCTCTGCTAGGTCTTCAATGGCTACGGCATAGTTGGCAATTGCCTTTCTCTTTTGTTCCCTAAGCAACTGTGTCTCCAAAAATAATTTCAACCATTTATTCGCCTGAGGCGACTAACTCTACGAGACCAACGAAAACGATCAGGAACAAGGAAAGGAGATTCAATATGAGTATCCATTGGAAGATGAACCCTCATGAGTCGATAAAAGGTAAGCAGTTCAACTCGAAACTGTCTCGAAATGATCAGCAGGCGACCTTGACCCTCGAGCTGGATCTACACCTTGAGAAAATTCCTTCGGGCTTCACCTTCGACGCCGACGGAAAAATATTCCTGACGGAGAAGTGGAATTCACATGACTGGTTAAGATTTCGCACCAAGATCCAAAGAGAAAGTAGTGCCCACTGGTCCGGCAAGTTCTGGTTGGTGCCCCCGGACTCAGCTTTGTCGTTCATGTACGTGAACCAACGGGGTGAAACGTGGCGCGTCAACGTAGAGTGCAACTTGAAGATCTTCTTGACGACGACCAAAGGCCATACACGCGCCCGCGTCGCTCATCTAGGCCAACCGAGTTCCAGTGTCGGCCGCTTTAATCGAGCGCAAAGGTCTTCGTTTCGGTCCCATTCACGGCTCTATAACAACACGGATCTGCGACCCCAGTCCAAGGGTGCGAGCGGAACCCAGCGAACGCATGTTCACGAAGTTGGGCATGCGATCGGTCAGCCTCACATCGGGCAAATGACCTCGAACGTTGGGAGCGCGTTGCAGTGCCTATACGCTGCGCTGAAAGATCCCCAACAGGGTACCAACTCCGATATCTGCTATGGGGCGACGCCTTCCGAGTTAAACAACACGATGGGGGCCGGCGAAGCTATGACCGTGAGGAACGCCGATCCGTGGAAGAAGAGAATCCTACGGCACGCTCCTTGGGGTTTATCAGGTTCGTGGGACGGTCCATGGACGGTCAGGATGTCACGGCAGCCCAGGACAAGGATTTCGTAGCGCGAATGGATTGATGTTATGGGGTATCCATTAACAGGCATTGTCAATTTGGTAATGAGCCAATAACACTCCCACTCCATCATCCTTTAGGCGTCCTGTATAAGTTCGGTTTGCATTTGGCCCAAAGAATGTCTCTATCTTTTAATTACTCCGTAATTTTGATTCGGGTCTTCCCGCAGGTGTAATGAAAAAGGGTGAGGAATGTTGAAAGGAATTCTTTTGTGTCTTCGAGGTTGCCGGAGCAGTTAAGGCCAGGCCAGTTTTTTCTCGATGTCCGAAGGGGAAAAGATGTTGATGCGTGGACGGGGAACTAGCCACGATAAAACCAAGGGAAAAGGACCTTATATCAATTGGGTCTTGGCATCATTCAGAGTAGTCTTGCGATCCGTTGTTGGCTTGAAATGGGATCGGGTCTTTTGTTAAGAATTGGGGCTAGGTATGAAATAAGGACCATGAAATACAAACTGAGCTTAGTTTTTCAGTGCAGAACTTCTGCTTAGCACTGTGCATTGGGTTCCTTTCAATTAATTCTGCCTTAAAGCTTCAGCAGGAATGGGACAATTTCTGCTTTGGCAGAACCTACTTCAATGCGTCTTATAAATTCCCAAGCTATTTATTTGGGACTTCTCCCTCCTCTAAATCTCATACATGAATACCCCTTTTCTTTGAAAGCCGGCATTTGCCACTTTCATCCGCTGCTGCCTTGGAGGCTCATCTTTTCAAATTCGGGTGAATTTAAACTTGAATCAGCCTCTATAGACCTAGCTCTCTGGCGTGCATTATGGTGCTATGGAATTTTCTGAGCGAATGGGGCGGGTTTGTTTTTCACTTCAGCCGAGGGAAAGTAGCAATGGCGGCCTTTTTAGCTTTGCTTGGGATTTTGTCCACAAAAGGCTTTTGAGGCTGGGAGAACTGATGGAACCGGAGTCAACTTCATCAGCATCTTTGAAAAATTTCCCAGCAAGATACTCTATATACTAAGATGTATGCGTCGTAGAGACGGATTGACTGGCGTGGCTATTGTAACGACCACGGGCCAGAATTCCATGTGGCGCAACAGGGCTGTTTCTCAGATCCGTATCTCTAATTGTTGAGCTTTTCTCACTAAAATTCATACACTTCAATTTTTCCCATTACCTTATTTTCTCCAGACAACCCACGTGTGGCTTCTAAGCCAAGGCTCCATCCCTTCCCCTTTTTCACATCGAATCGACCGCCAAAATCCAATTTATACCGGTTTCGTGAATTCGGTAAAACTGGATGAATCCGGCCGAGAAATCCTCCAAGGGTCTGATTTTTTGTGCTCACCCATCCAACAAACTTGTCTTCCCAAAATAGTTCATCGACGATGTGCTGCACTAAATCAGGATTATAATATTTCTGACCGTCTGGTCCGATGGCGACAAATCCAAAATTGTCGATGTGGATCTTGCAGAGGGTAGGGGCCACCTGAATATGGAGGCTTGGCACCCCGATTTCTCTGTACCCTTCACCTTTCGTTGCCCCCGCTGCAACCAGATCGCAAAGATGTTTGCGGTTGTCATGGGCGAATTTTGGCATCTTAAGAAGGTTTTTTAGATTTCCCCCATCGATTGGTTCAAATTCGATTCCTTGGCCCAAGCGGGTGCCGATTTTTTCCATCACGTTGATATGATCGGCGATCCTTATTTTGTGTCTGTTATAGAGCCTGCTAGCAATTTGTTTGTATATTGAATTTCCGTAATACTGATAATTTGGGATTCCACGTCTTCCCTGATTGAAATAACGATGGGGATTGGGCATGGGAATTCTCCTTAATTTTCAATAATGAAGTGTTGGAAAATATAGTATTGAGTCTGATTTACGATTTCTACTGCTGACCTGGAAATCTTTAACTTTGCAATAATTCCATTACTTTTGGCAGAAATGATGTCCTGCGTTACTCGTAGGGTTGCTATGGTACCCTTCTTTGGTGAAAAAAAATACGTACTGTCGAAAAGTAAGTCGAGAAAAACTCGAAGATGGTTGCAAGAATTTTTTAGGGGTCAGACACGATTTATTTTCTACGGTGATTTTCTCGATGTCGCGACATGTCCTCAAGAAGGGTATGTCCTTTTTGAGAGAATACTTATTGATTATGCAAGAAACTTTTTTTGCAACCGAGGAAATAGAAAAGAAGTGGAAGCGTGCTCTGGGCTAGGCGGGGCTAATTGCTAAATCAGAGGTCGAAGCTTGGAAGATTCCGGCCTGCGAGATTTCTTTTATATGATCGACTGTTAGCCCCTTCCCAGTGGCATCTTTCAAAATGATGACCTGGAGACCGAGTTTACAGGCAGCCTGCACTGTCTGTGTGAGACAATCTTGGGTTGCCGGGCCCAAGAGAAAAATTGTTTTCACCTCAAGATCTTCTAATCGATCAGCCAGGCTGCTTCCTTCAAACCCGGATCTGGCATCTTTCTTGACATCAGTGCCTTTGGAAATGACCATCATGCCGGGTGGCATGACTAAGTCAGAATGAAACTGGGCGCCGCGCGATCCTTGAACGCAATGCGTTGGATAAGGTCCTCCTTGCTCCGTGAACGAACAATGATTGGGTGGATGCCAATCACGGGTGGCGAGAATGGGCCATCCATTTCGGCTGAAGTGCTGAATGTAGCTGTTGATCGTCGATATAAGATTATTACCTTCGGGGATTCCTAGTGCTCCACCAGGGAAGAAGTCGTTTTGCGGATCGACGAGGAGAAGGGCTGACTGTCGGTCGGGTTGTGGAATTGGTGTTTGACCAGAGGAATCGTCTTTGGAGAGTTTCATGCTGTTTAGGCTACAATTTCAGTTCCAATGCCCTTGTCGGTGAATATCTCTAGCAGGATGGCATGCGGCACACGCCCATCAATGATATGGGCTTTTTGTACCCCACCTTGTAGTGCCGTTAAACAGGCATGGACTTTGGGAAGCATGCCCTCATTGATGATTTTTTTCTTCACCATCTGTTCCATGTTTTTTCTGGATAATGTGGAGACATGGTGATGGTTGGAATCGCGGATACCCTTTACATCACTCAACATCAGCAGTTTCTCAGCCTTAAGGGCGGCGGCCAAACTTCCCGCGACCAGGTCTGCATTGATGTTGTGCGTATGGCCCTTGGTATCGACTCCGATCGGGGCAATCACCGGAATAAAATTGGCCTCTTGTAGGGTTAACAATAGTTCACTGTTTACGTGGCTGACTTCGCCCACGAGACCATAGTTTTCTGACTGGAGTGCTTCCGTGGCTCCACTATACCGATGGAACAGGCTTTTCGGGTTAAAGGATTTGGTGGTGAACAATCCCCCGTCTTTTCCAGTGAGTCCCACGGCTTTGCCGCCATGCTGATTGAGAAGCGCCACTATTTCCTTATTGATGCGCCCGCCTAACACCATTTCCACCACTTCCATGGTGGGCTCGTCCGTGACGCGAACGCCATGAATAAACTTGGCTTCAATGCCGAGGGTTTCGAGCATTTTGTTTATTTGTGGGCCGCCTCCATGCACAATAATGGGATTGAGTCCGACATATTTGAGCAACACCACGTCTTCAGCGAACCCTTCTTTGAGTTCTTCTGCCACCATGGCGTTGCCGCCATATTTAATGACGATCGTCTTCCCTGCAAAATTACGAATATAGGGCAGGGCTTCGATGAGAATATCAGCTTTTTTGATGAGTTTGTCCATGGGTGGTATCGAAGAGGCTTCGTTATAAGATAAATCGGCTGAGGTCTTGATCTTTTACAATGTTTTGCAATTGGTCTTTGACGTACTGGGCATTGATTGTAACCTTTTTTTCAGGGAGATCTTGAGCTTGAAATGAGACGTCTTCCAATAAACGTTCCACTATGGTGAAGAGTCGTCGGGCACCGATGTTTTCGGTACGATCGTTAACCTCCACTGCCGTCGCGGCAATTTCTTCGATGCCATCTGGCGTGAAATCTAGGTTGATGCCTTCCGTTTCCAGGAGCGCATGATATTGTTTGATGAGCGCGTTTTTTGGTTCCGTGAGAATCCGAATGAGATCATCTTTGGTTAGAGGTTCGAGTTCGACGCGAATAGGAAACCGACCTTGTAATTCGGGGATCAGATCTGAAGGTTTGGCCACATGAAATGCGCCGGCTGCGATAAACAAAATATGATCGGTTTTGACGAGTCCATGTTTTGTATTGACGGTAGAGCCTTCAACAATTGGGAGCAGATCTCGTTGAACCCCTTCTCGCGATATGTCTGGGCCTTGGTGCTTCTCTTTGCCGGCAATCTTGTCAATTTCATCCAAGAACACGATTCCTGATTGTTCGGTACGCGAGATGGCTTCTTTGGTCACTTCGTCCATGTCTATGAGTTTTTGGGCTTCTTCATGCTCTAAAAATTTGAGAGCTTCGGATATCTTCATGCGCCGGTCTTTCTTTTTCCCGGGCATCATCCCGCCAAGCATTTCTCGGAGGTTGTGTTCCATATCTTCCATGCCTCCGATATTCGAAATGATTCCAACTGGAAGCCCCCCTCGCTCTTTAGTTTCAATTTCTACCATCCGATTATCAAGCTTTCCTTCTTGCAATTGTTTCCGGAGCTTAGCGCGCGTGGATTCTTGAGCATCAGGTTTTTTAGTTGATGTGGGGTCTGCCACTTCCTCTTCCGGATTGGAATCATCCGTTGATGCGGATGGTGATGGTGGAAGCAATATGTCCAATATTCGTTCTTTGGCCATTTCCTCGGCTTTGTGTTGGACGGTTTCTAAATAGGCCGTTTTCACTTGGTTAATGGAAATATCAGTCAGATCTCTGATTACCGACTCCACATCCCGACCGACGTAGCCGACTTCTGTAAACTTGGAAGCCTCTACTTTTATGAAGGGAGCCTCGGCGAGTTTAGAGACGCGGCGGGATACCTCGGTTTTGCCGACCCCAGTGGGACCAATCATGATGATATTTTTCGGGACAATTTCCTCACGCATTTCGGGGCTGAGCTGTTGGCGACGCCACCGACTGCGTAAAGCGATGGCGACCATGCGTTTCGCATCTTTTTGGCCGATGACATAGCGGTCAAGCTCTTCCACGATTTTGCGTGGGGTCATGGAATCGAGTTTTGGAGTCGAAGGGGCCTGTTGCTGTTCCATATATTATTTCGGTAACTCCTCGATTGCGAGATGATGGTTGGTGTAAATATCGATGCTTCCGGCGATTTGCATGCTTTGCTCGACAATTTGTTTTGGCGCGAGGTCTGTTTGAGCGAGCAGGGCTCTGGCGGCCGCCAACGCGTAGGACCCTCCCGAGCCAATGGCTAAAATACCATCTTCAGGTTCAATGACATCACCTGTCCCGGAAATTATAAATGAGTGTTCATGGTCAGCGACAGCGAGTAAGGCCTCGAGTCGTCGAAGCACGCGGTCCGTTCGCCAGTCTTTGGCGAGTTCGACTGCCGCGCGGGTGAGCTTTCCGCGGTATTCTTCTAATTTGGCCTCGAATTTTTCAAACAGGGTGAAGGCATCGGCTGTGGCTCCAGCAAAGCCTGCGAGGACCTGCCCTTGATGCATTGTGCGAAGTTTTCGGGCATTGCTTTTCATGATCGTGGTCCCCACGGTCACTTGCCCGTCTGAGCCCATGGCCACAATGGGGCCTTTTCGCACGCAAAGAATGGTCGTGGAACGAATGATCATGATTGGGGGTTGTCTCCTTGCCTAGGTGAAGCGACGGATGAACCTGATCGTGGATGGGCTCGATCATAGACCACCATGAGTTGGTCCGTGGCGACGTGCGTATATTTTTGAGTGGTGGCTAATGAAGCATGACCCAGTAATTCTTGGATGGCTCGCAAATCGGCTCCCTCATCTAGTAAGTGGGTTGCAAAGGAATGGCGCAATGTATGGGGGGTAACTGTTTTCGGGAATCGGTCTCCAGCTTGTTGCTTAATGATACGCTCGACGCTGCGAGTCGTTAATCGACCCCCTCTGGTGTTTAAAAAGAGTGGCTGCAATCCCGAACGAGGGGGAAGCCCCTTACTGCTTTTGCTCCAGATTGCTTTGGCCATGAGAGGTAACTGACGTTTATACTCAAGTATGGCTTCTACAGCGACTGTTCCGATAGGAACCCTGCGTTCTTTTTTTCCCTTTCCGCGCAATCGAATTAATTGAGTCTCAAGTTCCAGGGCATCCCAATTTAATCCCACCAATTCCGACACTCTGGCACCACTCGAATACAGCGTTTCTAGCATAGCCTGATTCCTGGCTTGTATCCATGTCTGAGCAGTGGGCGCATCTAACAGTGTGGTGGCTTCGTCTTTGGTCAGTACGGTGGGAAGGTGTGTTCCTAGTCGAGGCGAACGAACGGCTGCGGCCGGATTGTGGGTGATGCGGCCCTCTTCATGCGCGTATCGAAAGAAGCTTTTGAGACACGCCAATTTTCGAGCAAGGGAGGTTTTTTTTAGTCCTTGATCACTCAAGTGTTTCAAGTAGGAACGGATATGCAACGCCTGGATGGCCGTGGGTTGTGGGTCAATGGTTGTCGAGAAAAATTGTTTTTGAATATGTGCCAGGAACTGTCGTAGGTCAGACTGGTAGTTGCGATGGGTTTCTTCTGACCCTCCGCGCTCTAATTGCAGATAGAGGATGAATGCTCGAATGGCGTCATTCATTGTGAAAGTCCGGATTGCGCTGCCCATGATGTGAAATCGGACACCGCGCGTTCTTGAATAGCGAGCCGTTTTTTCTGTTTGTCACGGATTGGTGTATCGAGAGGTGGAAACAAGCCAAAATTAGTGTTGATGGGTTGGAAGTGTTTCGGCTCACAGGTGGTGATGTATTGGAGCAGTGCACCATGGGCCGTGGTAGGCGGAGGTGTGACGAGAGGCTGCGCTGCTAATACACGGGCAGCGTTCAGACCTGCTAAGCCGCCGCTGGCCGCTGCTTCCACATAGCCTTCGACGCCAACCAATTGTCCAGCGAAAAAGATGTTGGATTGTTTCTTTAATTGCAGCGTGTCTTTCAAAAGTATCGGCACATTAATGAATGTATTTCGGTGAATGCTTCCGCAGCGAAGAAATTCGGCCTCTTCCAATCCGGGTATCATGCGAAAGATTCGTTTTTGTTCTGGGTAGGTGAGCTTGGTTTGGAAGCCGACCAGGTTATAACAGGAGCCGTGATGGTTTTCTGCTCGTAATTGTAACACGGCAAACGGGCGTGTTCCGGTTTTAGGATCAATGAGCCCCACCGGCTTCATGGGCCCGAAGGCCAAAGTTTGTCGTCCACGGTCGGCCATCACTTCGATAGGGAGGCATCCTTCAAAATAGGGAATATTTTCAAATGACTTTGGTTGGACACGGTCGGCTTTGATCAGGGCGTCATAGAATTGGTTGTAGCTTTCCTCGTCCATGGGGCAATTGAGATAATCGGCAGTGCCTTTATCATAACGGGAGGCGCGGAAGATTCTGTCCATATTCAGTGAGTCGGTATCGACAATAGGCGAAATGGCATCAAAGAAATAGAGATTTTTTGATCGCGTATATTGAGTAATTGCCTCAGATAACGTTGGTGACGTGAGCGGGCCTGTTGCAATTATGCACACCGCATCCTCGGGGATCTCATGAATTTCCTCACGGAGAATACGAACATTGGGGTGTTCGGTCAGGGCCTGAGTGATTTTTTGTGAAAATTGTTCACGATCGACTGCTAGGGCGGCTCCTGCTGGAACGGCAACGTCATCGGCAACTTTGATAATTAACGAACCAAGCTGCCGCATTTCTTGTTTAAGAATACCAGGTGCGCTCAAGGGATCGTTCGAGCCTAAGGAGTTGGAACAGACAATTTCGGCGAGTTGTTCGGTCTTATGTGCGGCGGTTTCTGTTTTGGGCCGCATTTCATAGAGTGTGACCTTGGCTCCCTGATTGGCGGCCTGCCACGCGGCTTCGGACCCGGCCAAGCCGCCTCCAATAATGACTACATCCTGACGCATGGGTGGAGACGCTTGATTAAAA
>JAJDBR010000176.1 GCA_029261275.1 Nitrospirales bacterium | reverse complement strand
GTAAAATCGAAATCAGATTCCTCATCTTGAGCCTGGAGGGTTTCAAAGAGTTCCGTGGCGCCGCCGACATGGCCGAAGTGACATTGGAGAGCCTGCAGGGCAGTCTGGTCGGCTTGGCTTTCTCGAGTTTGGGAGTATTTGGCTGTCCGGAGGTTAATCGTTGAGGCCAATATATCGGAAATGCCTGAGTCTCCTCCCATGGCCAACATAGCGAGGATGCTTAGGATAATACCTCTTCCCATTAATCTCAGATGATCGCGATTTTTAAAGTGGCCGAGCTCATGAGCCAAGATAAACATCAGGCCATTGGTTGAAGAAAGAGAATCTAATAATCCTGAGAAGACCACCATTCTTCCGCCGGGAACTGCCATGGCATTGACCACATCCGATTTCACGAGGCTCACGGTAATTGGGTAGGGTAGGGCGAGGCAGGGGGTAAGTGAGTCCACCAGGCTTTGGAGTTTGGCTTGTTCTTCAGGCATCGACTCTTCGCCGAAATCCCAATTGATATCAACTTTGGAAAAAAGGTTGGCTTCTTGTTCAGAGGAAAGATAATCGACCGCCACATCGACAACCAACCCGAGCGCCCAATAGCCGATGAACACGAAAACTAACACGCCCGTGATGAGCACGAAAAATTCGCGCACGGGCCGTTGATGTGACACGTTGTCGTTGTGTTCAGGGAGAGAAGATTGATAGTTCACGAGCTGAGATGCTGGGAGGAGGCTTCTTGATAATAAATGGCGGTGCCATAGGCCAAGACTTCGACCGATCCAACCCGATCCCCACTCCCACCCTTTGAAATGGACGAGGTTTCAATGCGGAGATTGAGGATTTCATTGGCCGTGGGACAGCTTTCTTTCAAGCGCAGCACGGCTTCACGCCTGGCTCGATCAAGCAGGGTTTCATAAGCTTGGATCGTTCCGCCAAAAAAATTCCGTAATCCGGCAAGCAGTTGTTTGAAATAATCCACTGAGACCACCACGTGGCCGTGCACTAACTCGGCATGACTGATGAGTGAACTGTTTCCCATCGGTTTTTTACAAGAGGTTGCGGGAAGACGGACCAACATCTCTTCTCGGGCTTGAATGGAACGGTAATGTCTTCCTTCAGCCAGTTTCCCGAAGACAAACCCGAGGGCCAGTAAAATGAGGAAGATGGTGAGACTATCCATCGTGTCTTACTCCACCGTCACCGCTGTGCCGTACACATAAATTTCTGCCGCTCCAGCGGCGATGGATGAGGTCGAAAAGCGTACATTCACAATAGCATTGGCGCCAAGTTGTTGGGCTTGAGATTTCATCCGGCCCAAGGCTTCATCGCGAGATTCACCCAACAGTTCTGTATACCCTTTGAGCTCCCCGCCAAAAATATTTTTAATGCTGGCGAAAATATCGCGTCCAACATGTTTGGCTCGGACCGTGCTGCCAGACACGATGCCATAGCAGGTGGTAATCGTTTTGCCCGGAATGTCTTCAATATTACTCACGAACATAGCTCCTCCTTATATAGTGAGCAAGAATCCAGAAAAGGATAGAGTCGGCTATTGAGGGCAGTATACCAATCTCAGCGAAATCTTACCCTATTACGACATATATCGGAAAACGCAGGGCGTGACTAGAGGAAACCACTATTAGGATTGAAAAACAGGAGGGTAGCTTTGAGTAAGCAGCCTCTCAGTGTGGGGTTGGACTATTTCCCAGCGGAATCCATAAAATACCACAGGAGTCTGGTTTTGGATTAGATTGGGTCATGATAGCGGAATTCTACCTAGGCTCATTGACTTTACCAGGAGGTTGCCATGTTTGGTCCTATTACCATTCCCTTTGGGGCGAAAATGCTTTTGAATACCGTGAAGCTCAAGCCTGGCGTGAACTTTGATCAGTTGGAAACCGCTGTCGGTGAAATGTGTATGGTGGTCAAGCAAACCTATGGCGGCGACCAAGGCGGATTTATCGCTGGGCAGGTGTTCCGGTTCTCAGGGTTCGTTTCAGAGCAAGGCTCTCTCAATCATGCTCAGACGGCTGATGAACATTATGCAATTGTGACGTATTGGAAATCATTTGAAAACCATGAGAAATCACATGCCGACGAAGTGTTCCACAAGGCCTTTTCCGCTGTGACGGCCATGTGTTCCGACGCGGTGGAATTGGGATATGAGATGCTCTGGCAAGGCGAAGCAAAAGGGGCATAAACTTTACGTCTCTCTCCTGGACGTTGGATGACCTGATGGGTGCTGTAGTGGCTATGACGTTCTTTTTCCGCACACAATAAAATAATGGCGGGAAAGGAGCGAACAAAACGGATACATCTCATGAGTCAGGGTTGACGGCAATGAAGTGCTGGTGCTCCGCATGTGGAAGAATTGAATCGGATAAATACACAGCGCTAACGGAAGGGCCAACCAATCCTTCCACCGCAATGGGACATAGCGTATTGCTTGAATTTGAAAGCCTGCGTCCTGAAGAATCCTGACCATGTTGGAGAGAGGAATAACTTTCCAGGTTGGCTGGTCTTGCGTTACAAATAGGGAATATTGTTTGGGCTTGCCGAACCAGAAGTAAGAGAGCCGGTCTCGAATTCCTGCCACATTATCGTTGGTCACAATAAAGACTCCTCTATCACGCAAATGGTTACGGCATTGTTTGAAAAACTGGAGGGTGTTGTCGAATTCCATCACGCCGCTAATAGAGAAGAGGAAATCGAACTTAGTTTCCGGAAAGACGGCAAAGGGGTGCCTGGCATCAATTTGCGAAAACTCGTCATCTGCTAAATTGTTAGGCTTTCGAAGGTCACCACCTCGCAGAAGAGCGTTAGGAAAAAAGAGCCGCAAAGAGGAAAGGAAGCTGCCCTCCCCGCAAGGAATGTCCAGCATGGTTTTGCCATCGTAGGTATCTCCGGATTGAAGTAAATACTCAATGATCGCTTGATGAACGCCACGAGACGTATTCCCTCGTGGAATGGTGTCGAGTCTTGGATCTTGAGACATACCCAAATGTTAGGACAGCGGCTTTTGGCAGGGGAATATTTTTTCTAGCGGTTGCCGCAGCATTTTTTATATTTCTTGCCGCTGCCGCTGCCGCAGGGACAGGGATCATTGCGCCCGACTTTGGGTTCACTACGAGTAACAGGCTTCTTTGTTGGATCACTGGCGTCAACGAAGTACCACTTGCCCTCCTGCTTTCGGAAGATGCTGAGCTCTTGGTGCTCTTGAAGGCCCTCGTCGGTTTCAAACTTGGCTTTGAATGCTACCGTGCCGACCTCATCGTCCACGCCACCCTGTTGAGTCTCTAGAATCTCCAAACCCGTCCATTTTGTCGACTCGGCCCATTTCCGGTTGGACTCCATGTCTGTTTGGTCGCGCGTTTTGGGGTCGTGGGTCTTCTCAATAAAGTCCATCTCCACTTGAGTATAGGCCGTGTACCGGGCCCGCATGAGTTGCTCCGCCGTCTCAGCTTCCTTCGCCCCACTGATGAATGGCTCGCAACATTTCTTAAACGTCTTTCCACTTTCACACGGACATTGCATTTGTTGACTCCTAATAGTGACGAAACTAATTGTTTTTCTTAACTGGTTCTTCTCAGGTTGGTGTTTCAGCCTTCAAACCCGTTGCTTTGTATCACATTTTTTCAAGCAAAAGCGAAAGGCCTCAATGAAAATGGTCTAAAAGTTTTACATTGATAGTTGAGTGAGAAGTTTTTTCGCTTTTTGATGTCCCCTGCGCGCTGATCTTTTCAAATAATGAGAAGCCTCTTCGTCACGGTAATTTCTGTAGTAATGTTTCCCCATATAATACAGAGCAAGGACATTGCCCGGATCAATGGAAACGGCCTTTTGGAGATAATGCAATCCATTTCCCCGCTGTTCGGATGAAAGAAAGTCTCCCAAAAAAGCATTAACATCGGAGTCTGAGGGCGTTATCTGTAGGGCTGCTCGATATTGCACTTCCGTTTCTTTCAAACGACGTAGAAGCCAGTTAGCTAGCGCTAAATACAATCGTGCCCAATGGTTATCAGGGCAGAATTTAACTGACTTTATGAGGATGTTTCTGGCTTGGGGATAGTGCTTTCTGTGAACCAATACCCATCCGAGTTCAGCGTAGGCGAGGGCGTACTTTGTGTCTATGGCAATGGCTCGACGCAGATGCTTTTCAGCTTTCGTATATTGTTTTCCAACGCGATAACGTACTCCCAAATTATAGTGAGCCTCTTCATTGTCGGGTTCCAGTCGAAGTGCTGCCTGGTAACAAGCCTTCTCTTCGCGAAACCGACCCTGTCTGCTCAGGGACGATCCAAGAAAGATGTATGCCCCAGCCGATGGTTTTCTCTTGATAGCCTTCCGAAAGGCCCGCTCCGCAAGTTTAGGTCTGAACAATTTCAGTTGTATGCGACCGATGAAGATTTGAATAAACGCTTTTTTGATATGATTAGGTTCAATCATTCGTAAGGAACGAAGTGCTTCAGAGTGATTTCCGAGTTCTTGTTCACAATCTGCAATAAGCATTAAAAAAACGGCGCGATCCTTTTTTGGCCGCAACTCTGCTGATCTGGCAAACCATTTCTTGGCCAAAGGAAAGTTTTTAGAGCGATAGGCCTTCGTAGCTCTGTCCCAATATTTTTCGGATGCCTGCATTGAATTGTTGGGTGTCAGTTGCTTGCCCATTATGTTAACCACTATCTACTCATTTTTAGACTTGGCGATGTGGGTGAGATAGTGATCGAGGTGTTTGGCAAATAATTGGCGGTCACGTAGGCTTATGGCAGAAGGCCCTCCCGTCTCGATACCGCTGGCGCGAAGGGTTTCCATGAAATCTCGCATGGTCAGTTTGGCTTGAATGGTATCGGCCGAATGCATCTCACCCCGTGGATCAAGTGCATGCCCACCTTTCTCGATAACCTCTGCGGCAAGGGGAATGTCAGCGGTAATCACCAGGTCGCCAGCTTCAAGTCTTTTTACGATTTCAGAATCAGCCACATCAAACCCATCAGCCACCTGGATAGCGGAAATATACGGGGAGGTTGGTGTATAGAGCAATCGATTGGCGACGAGCGTCATCTGTACAGATGTTCGATCCGCCGCGCGAAACAAAATTTCCTTAATCACCTTAGGGCACGAATCAGCATCAACCCAAATAGGCATGGACTACTTTCATTGTTAATCGGTAGGAAGGAAATGTTAGCTGTGCCCATTGTACATCTTTGAAGGATTATTCTTCTGTGCTTCTGTTTCTGCATGAAATTTTCTGCCCGTGGCATCAATTATTAGCAAACCGTCACCCAACCCCATCTGTTTTTCGGCCAGAGCCCAAGTTGTGTCTTCAATTTTATTGCCCGACAGCATCAAACATTGGTCTTCAGGTTTGTAGGTAATTGAGCGACCAGTGTATCTTGAGCTGAACACTTTTTCGATTTCGTGACATATTCGAGTATGGAGGTCTTGTGGTTTCTTTTTCGCTTCATGCAGAAATCTGTCGCGGAAATGCTTTTCGACGAATCGCTCGGCGAACTCTTTAAGTATTTCGTGTGTATCCATCTGGGCTAACAATTATTGGAGCGATCCTTGTAAGGCGTGTAGTTCTTATTCCCTGTTCGTAAAACTGACCAAAAAATTAAGGCGAAGGGTTGGTTCTCAAGATTCATCTGATGCTCACCTCGCAGGGATTGGAGTGCCTCAGGAGGGGGTGGGCTTCGCCTGGGCGAAGCCCACCACTTTCCGCTGAGGAGAGCAGCTTAATTATTTCTTTTTTTCCTTTTTTTCTGTTGTTCGGTTTTTTGTTTTTGCGCTTTGTCTTTATCTTTTTTTCCGCCTTTATCTCCCATGGTCATCCTCCTTTCTCTCTAAGATGGACTGTTTTCCCATGAAGGTTGTGCTGAGCCACCTGGATCCTGTGATCGTCATTATTTTTTGTGCTTAATGACGGCGACTCAGTTTACCACGCAAAGGATCATTCTGGATGAGGTTTCTTTATTCATGTTTCAGTCCGAGACCTGGTCTAATGAAAAACCAACAGAGTCCGCCGAGAAAGGCGATACCTGCGGCGAGGCCGAGGGCGACGGGCCAGCCGTACGTGTCTGCTATCCAGGGTGTTAGGGTTGGGGAGAGTGTTCCGCCAAGATTGGCTCCGGTGTTCATCAGACCTGAGAGTGTCCCGGCATAAGGTTTGGAGAGATCGGTGGTGGCAGACCAAAATGGGCCGACGGTGAAGTAGAGCCATCCTGCTCCCAGTGACAGGAACCCAATGGCCACATAGGGGGCTTCGACATTGGCTCCGATGATGATGAAGAGCGCCGCTAAGATCATCCCCGTTCCTCCGACGCTCGCTCGTCCAAAATTAATGCCGTATTTTTCTGCCAGCCGATCCGTAACCCAGCCGCCCAAGGGACAAAAGATGGTCATGGCGATGAATGGGGCTGAGGCGAAGAACGCGCCTTGGAGAATGGCGAAGCCTCTAACATTGACCAGATACAAATAGAACCAGGACATGTAGATGTAGGCCACGTATCCCAAGCATGTGTAGCTGATCGTGAGCCACCAGACCGTTGGTGTGGTGAGGATGGCTTTCCAGGGGACGTGGTCTGTTTTTTGAGCGTCGCCCTTCCCTTGGTCATTTCCTTCAATGATGGCGACTTCGGCATCGTTGACGTGTGGATGTTGCCTGGGAAAGTCTCTGGCATACCAGTACCAGAGCAGTGCGATCACGAGTCCTAGTAATCCTGCGGCATAGAAGGCGGTTTGCCAGCCATAGTTCACCATGATCCATGCAGTGACCGGTGGCGTGAGGGCTGAACCGATTCCGATGCCTCCGATGGTAATGCCGATACTCAAGCCGCGTTCGCGTGGGGGATGCCAGTTCGCGACGGCGCGGTTGAAGTTGGGTAGGGCAGCGGCTTCGCCAATGCCGATGAGGAATCGCACGACCATGAGTGAACCGAGGATGCCAATGAGATTGACCAGAGGGAGCGTGGGCGCAATTGCGGTGAGTGCGGTGAAGATCGACCACCAGATGACGGCGAAGGTTAGCACTCGCCGTGGGCCCCATCGGTCGCCCATCCACCCACCCGGCACTTGAAAAAGCGCATACCCTAAGACGAATGCTGAAAAGATCCACCCCATTTGGATATCGGTGAGTCCCAAGGCGGGCATCATGTGACGGGCGGTAACGGAAATGTTCACCCGGTCAATGTAGGTGACAATGCTGATGAGGAGCAGGAGGAAAAGAATTCTCCAGCGAATGCCCGTGGGTTGGGTAGAAGGAATGGATGAGGGGATCTGCATGGGCAAGCGAAGGAAGAAAAGGCTTTGAACTCCGGGGGAGTCTACCTCCCCTTGCCCTTCCTTACAAAGGAGAGGGATTTGGAGCGGCTTGCTGAAGTGGTTTCTTTTTCGATGAGGGATTTTGCCAGGCGGTGTTCGTCTTCCTCTGTGTCCACCATGCCGTCTAATTTGGCATTGAAAATTGTATCTAATACACGCCTGAACGCCGGGCCTTTTGGGAGGCCCATGTCTTCAAGGTCGTGGCCGGTCAGGGCAATTGAGCAATGCTGCCATGTTGTGAGGTATTCACGAATGCGTTCCATCGCTCTCTGAGTCGTTGGCTTGAGTTGGGCTTTGGCCATCAGAAATACCACGAGTTCGTTCGGCCACGCTGACAGTAACGCGTAGCCTTCTGAAGGGGCCAGGGTTTTTTTGTTTAATGTTCGCATGCACGTTGATTGTGCGGATAGATAATCCCCAGACGTTTTGATGTGTCCTTGGGGGAAGCCTAACCGTTTCCAGGTTTTCGTGAGTTCGAGGCTTCCCAACGATTCGAACCACGCCAATCCGTAGACAAGCCATCGCTTGATTGCGGTATCCGGATGTTCAACGGTGAACCAGGTGAGTATGGTTTCTACCGACTTAAATATTTTCTGTACCTGTGGCTTCGCGTGCAATTTGGTATGGATACACGGCATGAGACGAAACTCTTGTAACCGGTCAATGCCCTTGAGCGGCGCGGGTTCCTCTAGCATATGGATGAGTTCATTGCCCAATCGTGACCCGGATAATCGTTGAAAGAGCTCCATTGTTTTGGCCTGCTTGATGAATGCTTCGGTTTCTTTGCTGATGCGGAATCCAAATCGTTGTTCGAATCGGATGGCCCGAAACACGCGGGTGGGGTCTTCTACGAAACTTAAGCTGTGGAGAACGCGGATGACTTTGTCTTTCATGTCCCGCCGCCCGCCAAAATAATCCAACAGTTCTCCTGGCGTGCGATTGATGCGTATGGCCAGGGCATTGATCGTAAAGTCTCTCCGGTAGAGGTCCTTTTTGATCGAACTCCGTTCGACGGTGGGCAGCGCGGTGGGGTATTCGTAATATTCCGTTCGGGCGGTGGCCACATCCAGATGATGCATCTGCGGGAGATTGAGGGATTTGGGCAGTTTGATTGAGACCGTGCCGAATCGTTCGTGAATCGTCCATTCTGCGGATAATTGTTTAGCGAGGGTTTTACCGAACTGAATACCATCTCCTTCGACCACGAAATCTAGATCAAAGTTGGCCAAATTCAGCAATAGGTCTCGCACAAATCCTCCGACCAAAAAGACCGAGACGTCCAGCCGATCTGCGAGAAGCTCAACCGTGTCCAATAAAGAAAGTAGGGGAAGCGGCAGATGGGTTTTGAGTAAATGGTTGACGTTCCATGTATGCAACGGTACTGAAGAGGAGGGAGTGGGGATGGTGGGAACCATTCCTGAGAGCGAGTCCTGTGTGGGTCCCTGTCGGGGCTCCTGGTGGAGCGCACGCAACAGATCCGTTCTGCTGAAAATGCCAATGACCGTCTCACCGTCGAGAATTGGGACAATCCGCTGATTGCGTTCCACCATTTGCAGTTGAACTTCTTCAAATGGCGTGTCAGGGTGTGCCAAGAAGATGTCCTGCAGCATGATGTGGTCGATCGGTTGGCTCGCTAATTTGTGATAGAGACCTTTTTGAATGGCCTCGCGCGTAACCAGGCCGATGAATTTTTCCTGAGGGTTCACCACTGGCAGGGCATTCACCTCATATTGGGTCATGAGCCGTTCCGTCTGTTTAATCGTTGTGCCTTGCTTGATGGTTCGTACTGGGGCGGTCATGAGGCGACCAATAGGGAGCCAGGTGCTGGCCTGTTCCTGAAGCAATTCGTGTAATCGTTGCTCCACCTCAGCCAGGGTCAGTCCTTTAATACTGGCGGCGGCGGCCATTTTGTGCCCAGCCCCTCCAAACCCTTGGGCGATCTGGTTCATATTCATGTCGGCATATCGGCTCCGTCCGATAAATTGAATTTTCCCAGCCATGGCTACGGCAGTGAGGACGGCATCTGCGTTGTAGATCTGTCCCAATTGTTGGGTGATCGGGGCCAAGTCCGAGACATACTCGGGCCATGATAATGTAGTTAGGGCAAGACGACGCCTTCCTAATGTGAGGATTTGCGTGGCTTGCAATAGTGCATTGAAGAGGGCGGCTTGCGGTTCGGTCCATTTGCGTTGAATGACATCTGTGACGACCGTGAGATCTGCGCCCGTTTCAATTAACCTCGCGCCGACCTTTAGGTCACGAGGCGTGGTATGCAAATAGGTGAAATGTCCGGTTTCCTCATACAGGGCAATGGCAAAGAGCGTAGCTTCTTCCGGTGACCAGGTAAGCGAATGTTCCTCAAGAGCCTCGATCAGCAATGTGATATTCGCGCCAACCGGTTCCACTTTGAGAAATTCAGCACGTTTGGCCAGAGAATTGGTTGCTTCCAGAGGGTGATGATCCCAAATATGGATGGAAACTCCCTCATCTGCAATGATTTGATCAAGGAGGCCCAATCGATCCTGGCGGACGGCATCAACCAGAATGACCCTGGTAATGTCCGGGAGAGGAAGGTCTGCAATAGGGGTCAAGAAAATTGGATGATGCGTCAGATAGGCCCGCTCTCGGGATTGGGCTCCTCCTGGCAGAACTAAATGGGACTTGGGATACAGTTTGCGAGCCGCCACCATAGAAGCAATTCCGTCAAAATCGGCTTCCAGATGGGTGGTAATAATCTCCATGAGGGGAGCCATTTTAACAGGGATGATGAATGGTCGGAAGTTGGGTAAATAGCTAAGATTCCGTTTTCTGTAAATCTTTTGTTGATTGCAAGGCCCTCTCCATGGTAGATGGGGTCCATTGAAGAGGCGATCTGTTCCATACGGGTCGGTTGTCTATCATTCTAGCAGGAGGATGACACATGGCTGTTAAGGCCAAGCCCAAGCCAAAGGCCAAAAAGAGGGTGATGACGAAATCCAAGGCTGTGTCGAAGAAACCTGTTAAAGGTAAAAAGGTCATATCAAAAAAGGCCAAGGCTAAACCGAAGAAGGCCAAAACTGTTGCTAAGTCTCATCCACAATCGAAGGGAGCAACAAAAGCTTCCAAAGGCGCAAAAGTTACACCTAAAAAAGCGATAAAAAGGAAAGCAAAGAAATTGACCAAAGTTACGAAGACGATTAAATCCAAAACGCGTGTCCAAAGGACCAAGCCGGCTTCCAAGAAAACTCAATCAACGAAGCCGGCGAACATTGTTGAAGCCAAACGTACAACGGTGAAAAAACCAACAGGGGCGGGATCAGGTACGAAGACCAAGCCCACAGCCAAACCTTCGAAGGGGAGGCAGACGGTTAAAACCCTCAAAGCGAAGAAGGCTGTGCCGATTGGGAAGAAAAATACGGGAGTCACTCCGAAATCTATTCCCAAAAATGCCAAGAAAAAAAGTGATTTCAAGACGGACGCATTGGCTTCACCTGCTCTAGATATTCATCCGGTTCGGTCCAAGGGTTCTTCCTCTCCGAGCGCGGACACGGCGGAGTCTGTGCTGCCTGATCCTATCGATACGGAATTAGGCATTGAAGTAGAGCGTGCTCCTGATATTACTCTGGAATCCTTAACATCTGACCTGGACGCAGATTCGGATGACTTAGAGGTTGAAAATCTGGATGATGATTTTGCGGAAGATGATTTTGCGGAAGATTTGGCTGATGAGTCTGATGAAGATTTAGATTTAACCGAAGATTTATCGGAGGAGCTGGGACCAGGAAAGTTTATTCGAGAGCCCGAAGGGAATACTAGTGATGACGAGGATGAGATCCCGCGC
>JAJDBR010000175.1 GCA_029261275.1 Nitrospirales bacterium | reverse complement strand
ACATGGGACAAATGCATTTGTTTTTCGTCACTCAGAAGAAGGGCCATAGAAGGTGCTCAAAGGTGAGAAGGCCTATAAAACAATATCACGTTCTTTAATGAGTTTTTTCTTGACCATGGAAAACATCTTTTGATAATCGGCTCGCCCTGCGGCGAACTCTTGGTCGAATTGTTTGAGCATGTCTCGAACATCCGCATTGAGCCGGTCTTCCACTTGTAATTCTGTAGTAATGGCGGTTTCTACGTGTTGCACTACGGGTTCTGCCTTCCCCTGAACCTTCAACAGTCCTTGAGTTGTCAAACGCTCCACCACCGTGGCGGCCATTTGATGAATACGAGTGGCGTTGAATCGCATCATGCCCCTTCCGGAAGTAATTCGACTTGCATGGTGGTTGCCCCTACGGCTTGTTGCAAGACTTTCACATCGCCTTGTATCTTACCAATCACGTTCACTCGATCGGCTGGAACCGGATCTTCGCCCAAGCTCATGGGGGTTCGTCCAAAAAATACCGCTAACATTTCCCCATTGCCCCAAAAGGCCACGTCTCCGACTTTCACTTGATTTTTCGCAGTTTCTCGATAATCTTTAACCCCAGGCATTTTGCAATAGAATTCTTCTCCCCATTGATTCACCGGTGCGGTGAGCGGAAGTGCATCAACAATAGCCTGAGCGGTGCGGTTGGGTTTCAAATCGGCAAGGAGTTGAATCCCGCCAATGGTGATTTTGATCGTATGTGAACAAAATTCCATAGATCCTCTATTCTCATTAAGCCGATAAAAGTGAATACACAGAGTCCGATGAACGACTGTCGAATGTAGCTTGTCCTCCTGGTGAAATCAAGGCTAGAATACCTATCTTCCGTCATTCTGTCTTATGTTGCTTTCTACGTTCATATTCCTACAAGGTATCGGAGAATCCACGGAACGCCTTCTGTGGGAAGCAGGAATCACGAATTGGGAAACCTTTCTTCAGAACGCCATTATCCCTCACATTTCCACATCTCGAAAATCCCTGTATGATACGATCCTTGAAGAAGCCCAGGCACAATGGCACCAACACAATTCGCGCTTTTTTGCCAAAACATTAAAGGCAAGGGATCATTGGCGATTGTATCCCCATTTTCGAACCAATACGGCATTTTTAGATATTGAAACCAATGGCATTCCGGCACCACATGGAAAAATCACCCTGGTCGGCATTTATGGACGAGGGCAGATGACCACTCTTGTTCAAGGAGAGACACTTTCTGAATGTCGCTTACACAATGAATTGGCTTCATACGATTTATTGGTCACGTTCTTTGGCTCTGGATTTGATTTACCCTTTCTGAAGACCACCTACCCCGATTTAATACTTGATCATCCCCATCTCGATTTATGCTTTGCCGCGAGAAGACTTGGGTTGAAAGGCGGGCTCAAATCTATCGAGCACGAACTTGGGTGCAACCGGACCACATCACTAGAGGGATTAACTGGGTGGGATGCTGTTCGCCTATGGAAAGAATGGCAAGACGGGAATAGGGCCTCTCGAGAATTATTAATTGAGTACAACGAAGCCGACTGCAAAAATATGGAACCCTTAGCCGATTGGATTTGTGACCGGATGATCCGGAACTACGGTCCGCCAGAAATGATTGCGACGACGTCATGAGCACCCCCATAGCACCAGCATGGTTGGGAACAGGCCTCACCGATGTCGGGCGAGTCCGCAGAATTAATCAAGATGCATTTTCTTTAGAGAATGACCTCCAACTCTGGGTATTAGCCGATGGCATGGGCGGTCATGCTGGTGGGGAAATTGCCAGTCAAATTGCAGTCCAGATCATTCCGGATTATTTCAAAACCCAACAGGGAGGAAAAACCTCAAACCCTTTTCCGTCAGCACGACTTGAAACCATCTTAATAGAGGCTCTAGAAACAGCCAACCAACGAATTCTCGAACATGCTAGCCAAAACCCCGATTGCAAGGGCATGGGAACAACCATTGTCGCTGTCGCCATGACCAGTACGGCAGATCAGAGCCAAGCCGTAATCGCCCATACCGGTGATAGCCGCGCCTATGTGTTACGGAATAAAGAATTGTTTCTCTGGACCAGAGATCACACACTTATGGAAGAGCGGCTAGCGCTGAACCTGATTACCTCCGAACAAGTGCGCACGCACCCGCTTCGTCATGTGTTAACCAAAGCGCTCGGTATCGATTTGCAAGCTCACCCTACCGTGCAGACCTATTCCCTTGAACCAACGGATCTTCTACTCCTGTGTTCCGATGGCCTGACTAAAATGCTCACTGACCTGGAGATTCAAACTCTCATGCTCACGCAAACCTCAAACATAGAACAGATCAAACACACACTTGTGGAAACCGCCAATCGATTAGGCGGAGAGGATAATACAACTGTCGTACTTATTGGCTCAGACTCTGATGCCACATTGATAGATCTGCCCACCACTACCGAGTAGGCCTTCGAAACAAAGCTGACCAGCCAAAATATCCGACAGCATCTTTTATATTGGAAAACCACCGATGAGCAAAACTCATAGAAGGGTCCGTCACATATTGCAGCGTCAACACAATCCGTTCTTCGCCTTCGGCAATGGGACTCACTGCATGATGCAACTTATCACCATTAAAAAAAAGAAACGTCCCGGGTTCAGTGGCTAAGGAGAGTTCTTGCACTTTCCGACCTGATTCTTTGGTATGCAGACGGCATAGTAACTGGCTGCTTGATTGATCACGCAAGCCGATGAGCACAGTATACCGAGCACCTTTATAGTATGAGGTATCGTAATGAAACCCTATATGATCGCCAGGTTCGGTATAAAAATAGAGCGCACAGGCATGCGGATCTTCATCAGGACACAGCAGCAAGGGCACTCCCGCAATTTGGCTAAGCAGATTGATCCAGGCTTGGTGCTGATAGAACGCCAGAAGCGCGGGCGCCGATTCCTGAAGCAGGTAGTAACTGACGCTCCCGCCTTTTTTATGTTTGGGAATAAAATTGCGATTAATTTTTGGGCGAACGCCATTGACCTCCTGCATAAACTCCTCAATCAAGGCCTTGGGCATCAACTGTCCCTGTGCAAGAAATTCACCTTGCTCCCAATATTGTCGCGACCAATCAGTTCTATTAACTTCGGATACGATGTCCGAAACCTGCTGCTCAATGCTAGTGGTTGAAGTTGGCGCCATCCGACACTCCTTCGCCTTCCCTTTGGTCGTAAGAGAATTTCCCAATCATGCTTGGCACTTTATCATGTCAGTCAAAAACCTGCACAGTCCATCAAGATTTTTCATGTTACTTGACCGTTGACTCCCCGTGCTTTTATCGTCGCCTGATAATCATCCACGTCCCAATATATGGTTCTCAATTAGAGGATAAGAAAATCCCATGAGCTTCCTTCCTTATCGCGAACTGATTCTTAGAACCGATTACTGGATTCAAGATAACGTGCTCCCCAATGCCCTGGAGATCGCTCAACGGTGCATGAGCTTCAGTACCTGGACCTTAGGTTCGCCCTGGCGGCCAGAACCCTGGCCTGGCATGCGTGCACCGGGAGCCTTAACTCCAGATGAAGTCGCCACCATCGAAGATTGCGTCAAGCAACAACTCAAGGTCCCCAACTTAATTCCACAAACTGATTCCGAAGCAGGGTTATCAGGACATAATCATATTCAAATTTGTGGAGGATCAGAAGGAGTGGCCAGGCCCCATGTAGACTCCGCCCGCATTTGCGATTATGCGGCAGTCCTCTATCTCCATCCCAGCCCCCCAACAACCCACAGCGGCACGTCATTTTACCGACTGCATCTTCCAGGAGAATCACCGGATGGGAACTACTGTCCAAAAGAATATGAAAGTCTCAGCGAAGTGCCAGGGCTAACCCGGGAAATGGACCCCACCATGTTCGAGGAAATTCTCGAAGCCCCTTATGTCTTTAATCGTTTGGTGACCTATAAATCTGACCTCATTCATTCCGCTAGCGGATATTTTGGCTGGGATCATGTTCTCGCCTCCAAACGCATGGCCGTCGTCTTTTTCTGGAAAAGCAAATTGTAACATCGGTTTATGCGTCTCACTATTCATTATGTCACACCTATAAAGGAACCAGTTGTCTGAGCTAACAGTGCGGACTCCATTCAGAAAGAAAAGGCACGGAGGCAAGAGCGGCTAATTTTCTGAAGAGGTTTTTGTAGGTCTCTTAGTAGAAGGACCGTTCTTATCATTCAGAGTACTATTTTTTAACATTTCGATAGCAACCTGCGTAATCGTTGGAGTCACTTTCCCACCACCCAGCATTCGCGCAATTTCACTTTCCCGTTGAATCCCTATGGCTTCTTGTACCTGCGTATGGGTTCGATCCTCCAAGGTGACTTTTTCAACCACAAATTGTACATGGGCTTGTGAAGCAATTTGTGGCAAGTGCGTGATACAGCACACTTGATGAAATTGGGCCAATTGGCGTAAACGATGCCCCATCACCATTCCGGCTTCTCCTCCCACTCCACTATCAATCTCATCAAAAATCACAACTGGTATCTGGTCATTGCCCGCAAACACCGTTTTAAGTGCGAGCATAATGCGAGACAGCTCTCCGCCTGAGGCAATCCGACCTAACGGCATCGGTGGTTCGCCAGGATTGGGTGCGAGTAAGAGTTCAAGCCGATCCATGCCATTCGGTCCGAACACACTCATGTTATTATTTGGGACAAGGTTTACCTGAATCTGCATCGTCCCCATCTTTAGTTCTTTAAATTCTTTTTGAATCTGGTTCACCAATTGTTTGGCGACCTTCTTTCTTTTGGTGGATAAATTTTTGGCCAACCCCTTCATCGCTTCAAAGCTATTCGTCACGTCTGTTTGGAGTTTGGCTATCTGTTCGTCCTTTTCTTGCAGGAAGGCCAAGTCCTGCTCCAGGCTTTGGACCAACACTAATAACTCTTCTATCGTTTTGCCGTATTTCTTTTTTAGTCGCTGCAATCCGGCTAAACGTCGGTCAATCACCTCCATACGCTCTGGGTCGGATTCTGTTTGGGAACGAAAATCCCGAAGATGTTGCGTAACCTCCTGCAAGGCAAAGGCAGAGGATTCCAAGTACGGCAGCCACGTCTGGCATTGCGCATCAATCTGGCTCAACTCCTGAACCCAGTTTGTGACATCTTGGAGTTTCCTCAAGACCGAATGCTCTCCATTATATAATGTCTCAAACGACTGATTGGACAATTCTCCCAGGCGCCCGCTGTGCTTCAATCGATGATATTCCTGACTCAATGTTTCTTCTTCACCAATCAACAATTGCATTTTGATCAATTCCTCAAATTGAAATTGAAGAATATCTTGACGGGCTACCTGTTCTTGAAGTCTTTGTTGCAAAGTCTCCAATGCCTCCAGCTTTTCTTTCCATTCCACATAGGATTGCTGGAATTTCCCAACCAGTAATTGTAAGCCTCCATAGGCATCTAAAAGTTCAAGCTGCGTTTTTGGAGACAACAAGGATTGCTGATCATGTTGGCCATGAATGTCTACTAATTGCCGCCCAACATCTTGGATGGTTTGTACCGGCGCCATTTGTCCATTCAGATAACTCCGATTTTTTCCTGAACGTGCCAAGATACGTCGAATAAAGACTTCTTGTTGATCGGAAAGTAAAAACCCCTCCTGCCGTAATTGTGCCACTAAAGGATGAGATTCAGGGAGGGTAAAACAGGCCTCTAACAAGGCTTCGTCCGCACCGAACCGAATGTGATCGGAGGAGGCACGGCCCCCAATAAGTAACAGAAGGGCATCGATAAGCAGGGATTTTCCCGCGCCGGTTTCTCCGGTTAACACCAGAAAGCCGGCTGGCAAATCAAGATGAAGCTGGTCGATCAGGGCGAAGTTGGAAATATGCAGCTCGGTTAGCATCGCACCGAGTAATCCGCCCTAGTGGTCAGGCTGTTGCTGAAGATTGAGATAAGAGGGAGTCAATGATCTCTTTAAATTGCTGTTTGGGTCGTGCCCCAACAATTTTTTCAACAACCTCTCCCCCTTTGAAGAAAAGAATGCTGGGGATACTCATAATTTGATATTTCCCGGCAACTTCTGGGGCTTCATCGGTATTTAATTTCATCACTTTGAGACGACCCTGATATTCTTGCGCTAATTCTTCCACAATAGGGGCAACCATTTGGCAAGGACCACACCACACCGCCCAGAAATCTACCATCACAACATCAGTGGATTTCATGACTTCCCCATCCCAATTTGATGCATCAGCTACAGCGACAAGATCAGACACGGACTGCCTCCTTGGAAAAATAGAATAGAGAACCAATAAACAGAGTCATCCTAAAACTGCCTTCTGTAGGCTGTCAACT
>JAJDBR010000174.1 GCA_029261275.1 Nitrospirales bacterium | reverse complement strand
CTCAAGCCTGTCCATCGCCGCATTCTCTATGGCATGAATGAAATGGGGCTGGGGGCTGCGCGCCCCTATCGGAAGTCGGCAAAAATTGTCGGCGAAATCATGGGTAACTATCACCCCCATGGTGATTCGGCGATTTACGATACCATGGTCCGCATGGCTCAGGATTTCAACATGCGCTATCGGCTGGTGGATGGTCAGGGCAATTATGGCTCAGTCGATGGTGATCCTGCGGCGGCGATGCGGTATACCGAAGCTCGCTTGACCAAGCTAGCGGAGGAAATGCTCGTTGACATCGATCGAGAGACGGTTAATTTCGCTCCGACATATGATGAATCTTCTGAGGAACCTGTCGTCTTACCAGCACGAATTCCTAACCTGTTGGTTAATGGAGCGGGCGGAATTGCTGTGGGCTATGCCACCAACATTCCTCCACATAATTTAGGGGAAGTTACAACGGCGCTCATCGCCCTGTTAGATCGTCCAGAGACCACCATTCGAGAACTCATGGAAAACATCCCAGGTCCGGATTTCCCAACCGCGGGATTTATCTATGGGACACAGGGAATTAAAGACGCCTATGAAACGGGACGAGGTCTTTTAACGGTTCGTGCTAAGGCGGACATTGAAGTCGATGAACGAACGGAACGGGGACGGATCATCGTGTCCGAGCTGCCCTTCCAAGTCAACAAAGCGAAGCTCATTGAAAAGATTGCTGAGCTTATTCATGAGAAACGAATCGAAGGCATCTCCGACCTCCGTGACGAATCCGACAGAGATGGTCTTCGCATGGTCATCGAACTCAAGCGCAACGAAAATCCCACCGTCCTTCTGAATCAATTGTATAAACATACCAACATGCAGACGACTTTCGGGGTCATCATGTTGGCGTTGGTGCGGAACCGGCCGATGGTGTTAAACCTCAAGCAGATTCTTGAGGCATTTATTGAACATCGAAAAGAAGTGGTCGTTCGTCGAACTGCTTACGACCTACGAAAGGCGGAAGAACGGGCGCATATTTTAGAAGGCTTGAAGCGAGCGCTTGAATCGCTTGACGCCGTGATAGCCCTCATCCGGGGCGCCTCGTCTCCAGAAACCGCGCGCCATGGCCTCATGGAACAATTCGAGTTAAGTGAGTTGCAAGCGAATGCTATTTTGGATATGCGATTGCAACGGCTCACACAATTGGAGCAGGACAAACTCGCTCAAGAATACAGTGAATTGCTGGCCCGTATCGAACATTTACGCACGGTGTTGGGATCTGAAGAAATGGTCCGGACTATCGTTAAGCAAGAAATCCAAGAAATCCAAGAACGGTTTGCCGATGAGCGCAGGACTCAAATTGTCCAGGTCGAAGCCGAACTCAATATGGAGGATTTGATCGCGGAAGAAGAAATGGTCGTGACTATTTCTCATACCGGCTATATTAAACGCAATGCGGCTTCCATCTATCGTGCACAGCACCGTGGAGGAAAAGGTAAAGTCGGCATGGGGGTCAAAGACGAAGATTTCGTCGAACAGATTTTCACCGCCTCAACGCATGATTACCTCTTATTTTTTACCGATGCAGGTCGAGTGTATTGGCTGAAAGTCTATCAATTGCCGGATGTGGGTCGGGCGAGCAAAGGGAAAGCCATTGTGAATGTGTTGGCCTTGAATCCAGGCGAACGTGTGACGGCCACCTTGCCCGTTCGAGAATTTAGTGCCGATCACTTTGTGGTCATGTCGACCGAAAAGGGGTATATCAAGAAAACAGATCTTTCCGCCTTTAGTCATCCACGGCAAGGCGGCATCATCGCATTGACCTTGGAAGAAGGTGATCGGCTCCTTGGTGTCGATATTACTGATGGGACACGAGATATTTTATTGGGCACGCGTTTGGGGATCGTCATTCGCTTCCGAGAAGAAGATGTGAGGTCTGTTGGACGAACAGCGCGAGGCGTACGCGGTATTGCGTTGGGTAAAGGTAATGCCGTCATTGGAATGGTGACAATCACGGGTGAATCACAATCCTCTATATTAACCGTGACGGAACGGGGCTATGGCAAGCGCACACAAGTTGAGGAATACCGTACGCAATCTCGCGCCGGCAAAGGCGTGATTAGCGTGAAAGTGACGGAGAAAAACGGTCCGGCCATTTCATTTCATCAGGTATGGGATGCTGATGAAGTCATGCTCATGTCGGCGGAAGGTATGATTCTCCGGGCCCGCATGACGGACATTCGCGAGATTGGGCGAAATGCCCAAGGGGTGCGAGTGATGGATTTACCAGAAGATGATCGTTTAGTCGGAGTCGCGAAATTGGCCGAAACGGATGAAGAGAGTGCCTCTGAAGTATCTGGGGAGGATAGCCCAGAGGCTCAGGATTCCAGTCATGAACCCAGTACCTAGCGAGAAATCAGCGGGCAGAGATGTTTCATCGTTTCTCTAGGTGAGCCACACGTCAATGTTACGATGGTCTCATGAAGCCCAAGAAAAGACGAATAGACCCCATTGTCAAAATGGGGTTAGGTATTTTGGTCGGCGGCTTTTGTCTGATCGCCTTCGGCATGTACCTTTCCCGCCCAGATCGTTCCATACCCCCGTATAGCGTTGGTGCTCAAAAGGGACCCTTGGTGGCCCTTCATATACCTTCCTGGACCAGTGACCCAGAAATTGAAAGTTTGCTTATACGATTTGGCGACGTCGGCAGAAGGACTCGCGATTTTGCGCAAATGAAAATCCGTCCGACCACACCTCAAGATCCACGCGGGCGGTATCAATCGATTCAGATCATTATTTTTTCAGATCCTGTTTGGACGGAACCAGATACCTTCCAAAGGTACGCAACAAGCGAAATAGTTGACTCGGAAACACCAGCGGATAAAGATTTTCGCCAACAATTCGAAGCGCACGTTCGAGCTGGGTATAGGGCCGACGAGGGTGGACAAGCTGCATGGATTGGGCCGTGGAATCGCAGCCAGTCAAAAGACCGCACCCTCACCATGCAGTGGGTCTTTCAAGAGCCCTGGCAACAGCCAGGGCCAGCGTCTACGTCCTCCCAGGAGTAGGAGGGGCTGTCTGTGAAATGGCTTTGGTAATCGTCCGAGATAATAAAGCCTGTAAATCTGGATTGTTCAATTGTTCAGTAATTGCGGTGGCAAAGGGCGAAGGTAGGACAGGTGTGGCAGAGGAGGTCGGGGCTGTTGTCTTGAGGCCAGGAGGCTTTTGGGGCATTGAACCAATGCGTAAAATAATATCTGAGACATCTAAGTCAGGCATAATTGAGTGAATAGCTTTCAATAGCGTAGCTTTTAAAAACACCAGTTGCTGAAGCCAAATCGAATTATCCGCGACCAAATACAGTTTTTTATAGCGAATGCTCTCCGGATAGGAATGTTTGGCTATGGTTTCACCAACCAGTCCGCCCCATTCCTGCTGCAGGCGAGTTTGGGACAATTTCAACGCCAAAGCACTGCCCTTTGACACATCCTTCAAAACGGACTGAATGGACTCAAACGCACTCATGATACCCTTATTGTATCCAATCTCACTGGCTGATTCATCAGTCATGAGAAATCTTTTTAGCAATTCTGGATTAGATGAACCTATTTGACCTCTCCAGTCGTATGCAGCACTCCCAGTTCTGACAAGTAGTCAGGTAGAATGAGACATGGCCAAACAAAAGCAAGACCCTTCCAACAAAGTCGTCGGCACGAATCGAAAAGCCACCTACGACTATTTCGTTGAAGAAAAGATCGAAGCGGGTCTGGCCTTGGTTGGTACCGAAGTCAAAGCTTTGCGGGAAGGGCATCTCAATTTGCGAGATAGCTACGCGTCGATCGCCAATGGCAAAGCCGTGCTTCATAACTGCCATATCGGCACCTATAGCCACGGCAATCAGATGAATCATGAGCCGTTGCGACCTCGAACATTGTTGCTTCACAAAAAGGAAATTAAACGATTAATGGACAAGGTGAAACTCAAAGGTCTGACCATTGTTCCCCTGCGTTTGTACTTTAATGATCGCGGACGAGCTAAATTAGAACTGGCGGTGGCGCGTGGCAAGAAAACATACGACCGGCGTGAAACGGTAAAAAAACGCGAAGCCTCACGAGAAATCGAGCGCGCCATGAAAGATTCACGTGGATAAATTGCGTTCCATCACCACCTTCCTCAAATGAATTTTGAGGTTGACCTAGCATGGCAGCATTAAAAATATATTCAGCTGAATTCAAAGCCAGTTGTGGGGCTGTTGAGCAATTTCTCAAGCCAACGCTTCCTGAAATCGCTATTGTGGGCCGATCGAATGTTGGAAAATCTTCGGCCATAAATTGTCTGGTCAATCACAAAGGCCTAGCAAAAGTAGGGAAGACGCCGGGCAAGACTCAAACCATCAATTTTTTCCAAATAGAGACCAGTGGGCCACGCTTCATACTAGTCGATCTCCCAGGCTATGGATTTGCCAAGGTACCAGATCGTATTCAACAACTGTGGGCTCCCTTAATCGAAACATTTTTTAAATCAAGAACAAACCTCTGTGGGGTGATCATGCTGGTGGACTCTCGAAGAGTCCAAGACTCCGATCGGGACATGATGGCTTGGATCAGTCAATTACATATTCCCATGATGTTGGTAGCCACGAAAGCGGATAAAGTTACGCGCGGTAATCGGAAAAGGGCCGTTCGAGAACTTCAGGAAGGTTTAGGGGTGGAAGATGAGCCGATCTTTCTTTCGGCCTACACCGGCGAAGGCAAGCATCAATTGTTGAATCGACTTCGAGAATTGTTGGACTCTTGAATTGATTCCCTAAATATCGTTTGTTGTTTTCCTCATCGACTAGTTATTCCCAAACAGCGCCTCGACATAGATGCCGGGTCTCGGCCCGGCAGCCGATTCACTTTTGTTTCGGCAAAAGTCAACAAAACCATTGACGCCCAGTCTGGCCAATTTCGAGGGGACGGACGCAGGATAAGGAGGAGCGGGCCAACTCGCTACGCTCAAACAAGGCCCGCAAATTGACAAGAGCGTCCGAGCAGATGACCAGCCAGCAGGCGTCGGAAAGTAGGAATAGGCTGGGGCTTGATAGTTGGGAGGCATTCCCAAACTTATTTATTGAGAATCAATCCTGTTGCTGCCAGTAGCACTTTAGATTTCTGCGTACTCAAGCTCATATTCCCTCAAGATCGTACGTGAGAGAGTTACCTCGCACTTTTCAATTTTCCCGTGACGAATTTGTGGAGTGTGCTGGAAATGAGCGTTTGGTATGGAATACCTTCTTTGGCCGCTTTCTTCTGGATGGTTTCTAAGTCGCGCGAGGAGAGACGAATATTAATGCGCTTGTTCTTCTGCAGCGTGTTTCGTGCAGCCTCTTCTAATTTGCGTTTCTCCTCTCGGAAATTTTTCATGCTTTCGAGCTCCCCACGCTCAAAGTCTCGGAGGATTTCGAGCTCGTCTGTATCCAATTTGAGTGGTTTGTTCATGGCAAATACTCCTTTGTCGCTTTCCTACTGGGGATGATCGTTTTGAGAAACCATGTGTCATTCTCCTTCACATAGGGGACAAGATAGACGTATCCCTCAATGTTGACCACCAGAATTCGCTGATTGGGATATCGCGCTTCATTCGGATGCTTGATGATATCGAGCACATCACCATTCTGGATGTGAAAGACGACATCTTCAAAGCTAACACCACGGGTTTGTTCAAGAAATTCATTCTTATCGTCATTCCAGTCAAACTCACGCATCTAGAATAGAATCTCATCGTGTGTGCCTATTGTCAACAGGAAAAGGACGTGAGCCAGCATTGTCAAAAAAAATTCAGGAGTTCGTCTAGGTCATGCCACGGGGCCGGGGGAGTCTACTGAAATAAGGAGTCTTGAATTATTTAATGATTGGATTCAAGGTATGTTCTGCGTTGCCGGGTCTCGGCCCGGCAGCCGATCCACTTTTGTTTCGGCAAAAGTGGACAAAAAAACCAGTGACGCCCAGTCCGGCCACATTAAAGGGGATGAACGCAGGGAGAAGGGCGGACCAACTCGCTGCGCTCAGACAAGGTCCGCTGAATGATAGGTGCGTTCATCCCAAGAGCCGGCCAGCAGGCGTCGGACAAGGGGAATTGAACTCTTCATTTTATAAAAGGGCAGAGAACCATAGCCTGTACGGTGTGAAAAGAAGCCATGTGACCAACATTTGGCCCTTGTTCCGTGGTGTATTTCAATTTGTGGTTTCTGGCGGTTTTCCATTAAAAGCGAAAACAAGATTGGTGGAGCGATATGCAACCAATTGATTTTCCTTCACTTTTTACTTTCACTTTTCTGGAAAGCGAAAATTAGATAAGAAGCTGAAATGCAGAGGCCCCATTAAAATAGAGAAAGGAAAAAATGGCGGCCTTGTGGAACAAGGGAAACCAACCGAAGAATCTTCATGAAGGGTTATCTTGAAATGGAATTTTCTATTGTTTGAGGTCGGGAATTATGCAGCGAGCGTATATTGATGAGTCGGGGTACACTGGCGGGGATTTGTTAAATGCCGATCAGCCATTCTTAGCCCTCTCCGCTCTGTTCATTACAGAGGATCAAGCCTCTTCCCTACGAAGGAAGTATTTCCCAAAGCTTCAAGCGCCAGAGTTGAAACACGTAACGCTAGCCAAAAGGCCAAGCCACTGGGATTCTTTGCTGAAAATTCAACAGGAGTGCCTGAGTAAATATTGTGGTATTTCTTATATTGTTGAAAAACGGTATATGTGTATCCTCAAGTTACTGGACGATTGCATTGAACCCGTTTGGCATTCTAGTGGACGTGACTTCTATCGGGATGGGCACTCTTTGTCATTGGCAAGCACACTCTATTATTGTGGTCCACAATTCTTTGGCCATGAGAGCTTCAACAGACTTCTAAGCTTATATCAACAAGCATCGCGTTTAAAGAAGTCAGAAGATATTGACGCTTTTTGCAAACACGCCAAAACACTCGTAGGAAAAGAGTTGGGTGATGTTTTTTACCTATCGCAGATAGGCATCCGGCATTTTTGGAAGAGATTTCTAGCCCATTAACAAACACAAACATTGCTTCCTCCATGTTGGCAGGCCTAATAAACAAATTAGAAGACCGCTCTGTTGAATCCTATTCGCTTACTCACGATACATCTCCCGCCATGTGTGATTTTCACACGACACTTGAAGCATTGAGCAGATAGACTCGCCAACATCTTTCCGAATCTCAGATGTTGCCCACTCTTCGTATCCATTAAAGCTTCAGAGTATTGAAGAAGCAGATTCCAAGGTTTCAACAGGCGTGCAGATTGCAGACCTCATGGCGGGGGGGGCTTGCTGAGGGAGTTAAGGAGAAATATCAGATTGTGAGCACCAACACCTATAATTCCAAAGTGCTCAAACTTTATTCGGACATCAATTTGATGCATATGTTTCCGACCACGGATTTACAGGACATTGCAGCGTCATTTAAAGGTACCCAGATAGCTAATGCTATTAATTTTGTTTCATCTCCCCACAAATGAGGCGTTAATTAGTTTCTTTGCGATTACGCCAAAAACCAATTTCTGCTTTTTGCCAAAGCGAAAATTGATTCTCTAAAGAATATCTATTGCTACTGGTTTGGCCACCCATAAAACTTTCAAGTAGCGTTCCCCTCAGAAATTAAAATTTTACCTTTCATCAGATTTTCCCGTTCTTCCTAATTTTTTATAGTAATCTCAATGGGTTATGTTTGACATGTTTACTCGAGTTCGTCCTCTTATTTCGTCGTCCGGTGAGCGAGGCCTGCGGGCTAGCTCCTTGGGCGGAGGCGCTGAGATCTGAGCGGACGTTGTCTGAGCGGAGCGAGTTCGTCCGCCCCCTCATTATTAGCCTTCGCCTATCTGGTGTGCCCAGCCCGGGCCTCAATGGTTTTGGGTCCTTTTCCCGAAAGAAAAGGATCTCGGCTGCCGGGCCGAAACCAGGCAACATAGAAAAGCTTTTTGGAATGAGAGTTGAGGCCACAAAGGAAATGTGGTTACTGGTTAAAACTCTTTGATCTGTATGATCTGAAAACGGATGGAGTTAAGAAAGACCTTGTTGGGCGAAGACGTTAAGAAAGAGCACGTACTTTACAACCTGACGTCGATGAAGGATTTTTGTTTGAGGTCTTTTAGCCATTCACGATAGGCTTCTTCTCCTCGCATTTTCAATAGTTGTGCGCGAATTTCCCGTTCCACTTGTTCAAAGGGGTAGGGTTGCGATTCCTTGACCTCTTCGACGATGAGTAGGTGCACTCCTGCCTGGGTAGCAATGGGTTTCGACAATGTGCCTGGAGTTAGGTCCTTTAGCGCCTGGGCGAGGGGAGCAACCAAATCTTTCTCTTCTACCCAGCCTAATTCAGTGAGGGCCTGCGCATGTCGGGCCGCCAGGTCTTCCATCAGGGTTTCTGGACTCCAATCTGAATAAATGACTTGGGCTTTGGTTGTGGCTCCCAGACGTGCGATTTCGTCTGGAGCATCCAGAAAAATCTGTTTGAGACGATATTGCGGTGGTATGCGATAAATATTGGCATTAGCCTCGTAATACCGGCGTAATTCCTCCTCTTCGACTACGACGTTACGACGTACCTGGACCTCGAAAAGTTTTTTCAAAAGTAAGAACTGGCCGAATTCTTCTTCAGTTTGCGTAGGAGAAAGCGGTGTGCGACTTAGAGCAGCATCGATTTCTTCTTGGGTGACCTTAAGCCCCTTCGCTTTGGCTTCTTGCAGTTGAAGGCGTTCCTCAATTAACGCATTGAGGACTTCGCGTTGCTTTTGGGTATAGCGACGTTCAAATTCCTTTCCTTGATACTTCGCCTTGAGCCGGCTAAATTCGTCACGAATTGCCTGTTGCAGATCAGACCACGTAATGATTTCTTTGTTCACCACTGCCACGATTCGGTCAGTAAATCCCAGACTCCATGAGGGAACCATCAGCCACCAAGTCAAACAAAGGAGGGTCAAGAAGAATGCTGTACGCCAAGTGGAAGGTGAATGGGCATGAATCGTCGAACGCATTATGCTTCCTCTTGGTTGGCTATGGATTGCACCAAACTCTGTAGCAAGGTATTGACCTGTGGGTACATCTCGCTCCATTCCTGTTCGATCATGGTCACGCGGAACGCCCGAGGAGAGAGAAATTCTAACCGGTCGTTCCAGACATCCATCAAATGTTGGAGGCCTTGGTCAGGTAATTTGGCCTGGTCGTGAAATCGAATATTGACCAGGCCATGTCGCAATTCAACATATTCTAATTTGAGGGTCTTCGCCAAGACCCGTATTTGCATGACCTCAAAAAGCCGTTCCATGGGCTCTGGCAGGGCGCCAAACCGATCCAGGGTCTCTCCATAGAGCAGGGCCAAGTCCCCCAGTCGATCACTTCCGGTTAGTCGCTTATAGAGCCCTAAGCGTTGTGAGGCATCTTCCACATAATCATCAGGGATGAAAGCGGAAACATCAAGTTGCAGTGTAGGCTCCCACTCTTCCTGGACCTCGTGCCCCTTGAGCTGTTGGACAGCTTGTTCCACCATTTGTAAGTACAGATCCAACCCGACAGCCGCAATATTGCCGGATTGTTGTTTGCCGAGCAAATTCCCGGCTCCGCGAATTTCTAGGTCAGCGGCAGCTATGCGGAAACCCGATCCAAGTTCGGCAAATTCCTGTATGGCGATCATACGCTTTTGGGCATCGGTGCTGAGGGTTTCTTCGTTGGGGATAAAGAGATAGGCAAAGGCCTGTTGCCCGCCCCGCCCCACACGGCCTCGTAATTGATACAGTTGTGACAGTCCAAATAAATCAGCGCGGTCCACGAGAATGGTATTGGCATTAGGAATATCTAAGCCCGATTGAATGATAGCCGAAGCCAGGAGCACATCCGCTTCCTGATGGAAAAATTGAAGCATCACACGTTCTAATAGTTTTTCATGCATTTGCCCGTGAGCCATCAGGACACGAGCTTCAGGCAGGAGCTCTTGTAGCCACGCGCCGGTTTGTTCCATGGTCTCGACGCGATTGTGGACATAATACACTTGTCCTCCGCGAGCCAGTTCATGACGGATGGCTTCCCGTACAACAGTTGGATCATGCCGAAGAACTTGGGTTTCCACAGCCAAGCGGCCAGGTGGAGCCGTTTCAATAACCGATAAATCTCGGACTCCAGAAAAGGCCATTTGCAAGGTACGAGGAATGGGTGTGGCCGAAAGGGTGAGCACATCAACTTGGGTGCGGAGTTGTTTCAAGCGTTCTTTGTGTCGAACCCCAAACCATTGCTCTTCGTCAATGATGACAAGCCCCAACTGTTTGAAGTCCACATCTTTTTGCACCACGCGATGCGTGCCGATGACGATGTCAATTAATCCGGCAGCCAAATCCTTCAGTGTCGCTTTGATTTCCCCAGTCGATTGAAAGCGGGATAACACACCAATTTTGACAGGGAATGGCGCAAAGCGAAGCGAGAAATTTTCATAATGTTGTTGGGCTAAGAGAGTGGTGGGGACTAACACGGCCACCTGACGATTGGCCTGAATGGCCTTGAATGCTGCCCGCATGGCTACTTCAGTTTTCCCATAGCCCACGTCGCCACAGACCAGTCGATCCATGGGTTTGGGCGATTCCATATCTCGCCCAATTTCTTCGATGGCGCGTTGTTGATCCGGGGTCTCTTCATACTCAAAGCCCGCTTCGAATTCATGTACCAACAGCGTGTCTTCCTGGTAGGCGGTTCGGCGGGCCACTTCTCGATTCGCATAAAGGGCGACCAATTCCTCGGTCATATCCTCAATGCCCTTTTTGACCTTGGCTTTGGTTTTCCCCCAGGCCGTTCCGCCGAGTCGATCTAATCGAGGGGACCGTTGCTCGGCTCCGCGATACCGGTGAATCTGATTCAGTCGGTCCAAAGGCACATAGAGTGTGTCGGTCCCGCCGAATTGCAATAACAAATAATCACTGGTGAACTCTTGCACTTCCAGACGTCGAAGACCGAGGTAGCGTCCGATGCCATGTTGAAGGTGGACCACCAGGTCGCCCTCTTTCAGATCATCGAGGGTTGAGAAAAATTTGGCGGTTGGAGATTTGGTCTGGGGGCGATGTCGAATGCCTTTTCCAAAGAGTTCTTCTTCGGTCACGAAAGCCAGACGACCATCGTGGGCAATAAATCCTGCTGATAATTCTCCCTCCAAACAATAAAAGGGGAGTCGGCCATCCACCGCTTCTTGTGGAAAAGGTCGCTGCCAGGTATTGGCGGGAAATCCATGGTCGTGGAGGAGTGCGATCAATCGTTCGACTTGTCCGGCACTACGCGCCACGAGAAAGATGCCCGTCTCGGCACGTAATTGATCAAGCTTCAGCAGGGTTTCTTTAAAGGGTAGGCCTCGCACTCCTAACCCCACACTGGCTGGCGATTGGGCAGGTAACAACACCGGCACATGAGGAATGGTGGTGGAATCAGGCGCTAAGTTATCCCAAAAGACGGTGGGGCACATGCTGATGAATAGTTTGAATGTATCCCACATTTCATAAAGCTGATCTGGCTCGGCATGCCCATGGTCAGAATCTAATTGTTCCCATGTTTCGAGAAGTGTGTTCCAGAAATCAGCGGCGGCCGTATTCAGATCAACCGGATGAGAGAGCCAGATGGTCAAGGGGTTTTGCACGTATTCACACAATGTGACGAGTTGGGGATAATAGCGCGGCAGATCCCATTCCATGCTCGGAGTGATAGGAGAAGGTTCTGCTTCCTCTTTTTCAGTGACGGGCGGAATAAATTCCCGCGTCGGGAGGACCCAGGTTTCCTTGAGTTGAGCTATGGACTCTTGAGTAGAGGGATCAAATGTGCGAATGGACTCAACCGTATCCCCTAGAAATTCAATCCGTACTGGATGATCATGGGCGGTGGAGAAGATATCAACAATGCCTCCACGTACACTGAATTCGCCAGGAATTTCGGCTAACGAGCCTCGTGAATACCCTAGGCGAATGAGTGATCGAAGGAGCCAGTCTCGCTCAACAGTCTCCCCGACTTTGAGCGCGAAACATGCTTCGGAAAAAATCGAGGGCGGAAGCAATTTATGGAGTACCGCAGGCAGAGAACTGATCAGCACGGTATGTTCGCCCTGACATAATACATGCAAGGCTCGCACACGCTGACAAATAACTGAATGTGCCGGCAGCGCTGGATTATAGGGAATAGTCGCCCAAGGGGGAAACAAGGCAAGATTATCGTGGCTTAACCCAACGAAATCGGAACAAAATTTCATGTCTTCATAAAGTTGCTCGGCTTCTTCTTGGGTCGGGGTGATAATGAGGCGGGTCTGGGATTCGACCGCGGAATTCTTGGCTTCGGATGGGGCGAGCAGCGCCATGGCTAGCGCCAAGCAGCCCGGTTGGGTGCTGAGTAAACAGGGTGGTGGCGCTTTCTCGGGAATAGTCGGCACGACCGTGCGCAACTGATTCTTAAAAGCCTGAACAACTGTTGGGAGCTTCATGAAGGTATTGTATAACGAAATGGTTCTGGAATGGATTGCAATCGAGGTTACTTCACTGGGTAATGGGCGAGAATCTTTTGAACAATCGCGGTGGTAGAAATATCCGGAACAAGAGGAATGCTGCGCACTGTTCCTCCATAGGTTTCTACAAAATCTTTACCGACAATGCGTTCCGTCGACCAATCTCCCCCCTTCACCAGAATATTGGGCCGGAGGGTTTCAATAAGGGCCAACGGATCAGGCTCGTCAAAAATCGTCACATAGTCCACGCAGGTTAAGGCTGCCAACACTTCAGCCCGTTGATCAGCCGTGACAATTGGCCGGTCGTTGCCCTTGGCTAATTGCCTGACTGAATCATCGCTATTAATGCCGACTACTAGACGATCTCCCAGGCGTTTAGCTTCCTCTAAATACCGCGTATGCCCAATATGCAGCAAATCAAAACAGCCGTTGGTAAACACGATGCGCTCGCCAGCTTTCTGATCTGCGGCGATCCGTGTGACTAACTCCGTACGCGAATAAATTTTCAAAATGGTGTCAGGTACCTTTCTCTTGACCCTCTGTATCAATGACGCTACTATTTTACCATGGGACGCCCGTTACGTGCAGCTGCTGGTGGCATCATCTATCATGTCCTCAATCGCGCCAATGGCCGACAGGGTATGTTTGATGGACCCCATGATTATCAAGCCTGGGAACACGTGCTCATGGAAGCCCAGATCCAAGTCCCAATGCGGATTTTAGCTTATTGTGCCATGCCGAATCATTGGCACTT